>CBDVDY010000171.1:0-6227 GCA_965372875.1 uncultured Alphaproteobacteria bacterium
GGGCCGGCGCGGCCTCGGGCGGCACGGCTGGTCCCTCGGCGGCGGGAATTGCGGGGCTGGCCGAGACCGCCTCGACCTCCTCGATGGGTGGCAGCGGGGGCGCTGCCGAGGGCAGTGCCGAGGCTTCCGACTCCGTCGCGGGCGCTTCGGTTTCCGCGCTGCCGGACGAAGCTGGCTGCTCTTCCCCGGCTGCCGTTGCAGCGCTCTCGGTGGCCGCCTCGACCGTGCTGGAATCGTCGTCCGGCGTGGCCGCCGCCGGCGCGGGAGAAGCGGCGGGCGCGGCCTCGACGTCGGCCGGTTCGGCGGGTGATGCGGGCTCTGCTTCCGTTTCGGCTAGTCGCTCAGGCGCGGCTTCGGATTCCGCGGCCGATTGCCCAACGGGGGCTGGAGCGGCGGGGGCGGGAGCGGCGGGCGCTGCCGCGACCGGGTCTGCCGCCGCCTCCGGCTGCGAAGCCGCATCGGTTGCCGGCTGCGAAGCCGCATCGGCCGCCGGCCCTGCCTCGGTGCTCGATTCCGCCGTCGTCTCGGTCGCCGGCGTGGCCGGCGCGTCGGCCGTCGCGGCATCGTCGCCCAAGTAGAAATACCAGGCGCCGTAAATCGCCGCGGCCAATATGACAGGGCCGGCGATCAAGAGGGCCGTCGGAAACTTCCGATCGCTGACCGGAATCGGAAAGACGAGTTCGCCTTCATCCTTCGGCTTCACGACTTCTTCCTTGAAGCGGCGCACCGCTTCGAGGCCATCCATGCCGAGATACTCGGCATAGGTCCGGACGAATCCGATCGCGTACGGCAGGCCCGGCAGATCGTCGATACGGCCGCTCTCGATCGAGGCAATATGTTCTCTGCGAATTTTCAGCACCGCGGCGACGTCGTCGATGGACAAGCCGCGTTCCCCCCGGGCGACGCGCAACGTCGCTCCGATCATGCCGCCCTTGGGATCGACCGGCGTTATCGTCCAGGACAGAGGCTTTTTCGTCCCTTCCGCCGGTTTTCGATCCGATTCCGCCATGTGTCGCGCCCCATGGGATGCGCCGCGTGCAATACGCCGCGTGATGCGGTGGCGGGCAAACTTTAACGTGAAGGCGATCGCTGGAAACCGGAGCCCGGTTCCAGCACGCACACGCTGTCTGTTCGGCGCCCGCCGATACAGTAAGAACAAAATCGGGAATCCAGTTTTCCCGATTGAAGCGATTCTATTAAATCGCAACTCGCCCCGCAACGCATTAGATCACGGTGCCGTGGTCGCGCGCGTAGATCCGAAGCCTGTTGCGTACGCTGTGGTCCGACCCTTCGACCAGGCCGTCGAGATACGCCGTCAGCGGACCGAGCGACAGGCTCCGGATCATTTCCTTGACCGGGCCGATCGACGGCGCCGCCATCGAGATCGATCTGAAGCCGAGTCCGGCGAGCGCCATCGCCTCGAGCGGCCGGCCGGCCATCTCGCCACACAAGGTAACCGGCACCCGCGCCTCGTCGCAAGCATCCACGATCGAGCGAAGGAACGTCAAAACCGGCGGCGAGAGCACGTCGTACCGGTCGGCGAGTTTTGGGTTGGTGCGGTCGCTGGCGAACAGAAACTGGATCAGATCGTTGGAGCCCACCGACAGGAAATCGACGCGCCGCAGAAGCGGAGTCAGTTGCCAGGCCAGCGCCGGCACTTCGAGCATCACGCCGACGCGGACCGACCGCGGTAATTCCTCGCCACCGTCCTCAACCCGCGCGAGTTCGAGGTCGAGGATGGCGCGCGCCGAATCGAGCTCGGCAACCTCCGTAACCATTGGGAACATGACGTCGAGGTCTCGACCGGCGGCGGCGCGGATCAACGCCCGAAGCTGGCGCCGCAGGATCGCCGGACGGTCGAGCGAGATACGGATCGCGCGCCAGCCGATGGCGGGGTTTTCGTCCGCCCCGTCGGCGAAATAGGGCAACGGTTTGTCGCCGCCGATATCGAGGGTGCGGAAGACCACCTTCTTGCCGTCGGCCTGATCGAGCACCTTGCGGTACAATTCGACTTGCGTGTCGATGCTGGGAAAGTCCGAGCGCACCATGAAGGGGATTTCGGTGCGATAAAGCCCGATCCCGTCGGCGCCGGTCTCGTGCAGGTGCGTGAGATCGATCAGCAGACCGGCGTTGAGCTGTAACGAGATCGAGACGCCGTCGCGGGTGATCGACGGCAGATCACGCCGCGCCGCGTAAGCGGCCATGCGCCGTTGCCGCGCGCGGCGGCTGGCGGCGAATTGGGAATGGACCTCTTCGCCCGGGCGGATGAATACCTGCGCGTTGTCGCCATCGACGATGATTGGATCGAGCGGCTCGATACGGTCGAGCACGCCGCGCGTCTGGCCGACCACCGGAATGTCGAGCCCGCGCGCGACGATCGCCACATGGGCATTGGCCGAGCCCTCCTCGAGCACCAGGGCGCGCAGCCGCGAGCGGTCGTAATCCAGCAGCTCGGCCGGCCCCATGTTGCGGGCGACGAGCACCACGTCGTCCGGCAGTTCGGCCTCGGCCGCGGTCGCCGGCACGCCGGTCAGATGATGCAGCATCCGGTTGGTGAGGTCCTCGAAGTCGTGCAGCCGCTCGCGAAAATAGGGATCGCGCACGTGGCTCATGCGGGCGCGGGTGTGGTCGTGTGCCCGCTGCACCGCCGCCTCGGCGGTCAAGCCGCCGTTGATCGCCTCGCCGATACGCGCGATCCAGCCGCGGTCCTCGGCGAACATGCGATAGGTCTCGAGCACCTCGCGGTGTTCGCCGGCCTCGGCGATGTCGGAGGCCGAGAGCATGTCGTCGAGCGCGGTATGCATGCCGTCGAACGCCTCGCGGAACCGCTGCTGCTCGGCCTCTGGATCGTCGGCGACCATGCGGTCGATGGTGACCCGGGGCGCGTGCAGCACCGCGGCGCCGATCGCCAGGCCCGGGTTGAAGGAGACTCCGTCGAGCTTGAGCGGCAACAGCGCGATGCCGTCATCCGGCAGCAATTCGCGGGCACCGACCAGTTCGCCGCCGGCGACCAGTTCGGCCAGCACCATGGCGATCGTTTGAAGGGTTTCGACCTCCTCGTCGGTGTAGTGGCGCATGGTGCGGTTCTGCACCACCAGCACCCCCAGCACCCGGCCGCCGCGCAGGATCGGCACGCCGAGGAGCGAGTGATAGATGTCTTCTCCGGTTTCCGGCCGGTAGGCGAAGCTGGGATGCGATTGCGCGTCGGCCAACGCGAACGGCCGCGCGTGGGCCGCGATCTCGCCGACCAGTCCCTCGCCGACCCTGAGGCGCGTGTTGTGCACGGCCTCGCGGTTCAGGCCCTCGGTGGCGAACAACTCGAGCACTTCGCCGGCGCGCCGGACATAGACCGAGCACACCTCGGCCACCATGTTGGCGGCGATCTGGCGGACGATCTGATCGAGCCGCTCCTGACCGCTGGCCGACGCCGCCATGACGTCGTGCAGCCGCCGCAACAGGCGGCGCGAGGCGCCCGTTGCGGTGCTTTCAGGCATAATGGCACCGCGCGGGAACCGCCGGCGGCCGGCCGGCGCCGCCCCGCCCCGGTGGGCCCGTGACCGGGCCGCGCGAGGGTCCAATGCGGCTCATAGTTCCTAGTACTTAGTCGGCGTCGAGGCCGTACGCGGTGTGCAGCGCCCGCAACGCCAATTCCGTGTAATCCTCCGCGACCAGCACGCTGACTTTGATTTCCGAGGTCGAGATAACCTGGATGTTGATGCCGCGCTCGGCGAGCGTGCTGAACATTTTTTGCGCGACGCCGGCGTGGCTGCGCATGCCGACGCCGATCACCGACACCTTGACCACGTTGGCGTCGCTCACGATTTTTTGGTAGCCGAGATCCTTCCGCTTCCCCTCGAGCGCGCTCAGCGCCCGTTCGAAATCCGCCTTGGAGACGGTAAAGGTCAGATCGGTGGTCGTGCCGTCCTCGGACACGTTCTGGACGATCATGTCCACGTTGATGTTGGCCTCGGTCAACGGGCCGAATATGCCGGCGGCAACGCCGGGCTTGTCCGGCACCCGGACCAAGGTGATCTTCGCCTCGTCCCGATTGTAGGTAATGCCGCTTACGACTTCCTGCTCCACGATCTCGTCCTCGTCTACCACCAGGGTTCCCGGTCCGTCGCCAAAGCTGGACAGCACCTGCAGCCGGACATGGTGCCGCATGGCCATGGCGACCGCCCTGGTCTGCAATACCTTGGCCCCCTGCGACGCCATTTCCAGCATTTCCTCGTAGGTCACGCGCTCGAGCTTGCGGGCCTTGGCGACAACCCGCGGGTCGCAGGTGTAGACCCCGTCCACGTCGGTAAAGATGTCGCAGCGGTCGGCCCCGAGCGCCGCCGCCAGCGCCACCGCCGAGGTGTCCGAGCCGCCGCGCCCCAGCGTGGTGATCCGGTTGTCCGGGCCCAGCCCCTGGAAGCCCGGCACCACCGCGACCTGGCCGGCACCCAGCCGCTTTTCGATCTCCCGCGTCTCGATGCTCTTGATCCGCGCCTTGCCGTGCGCGCCGTCGGTGAGCAGCGGCACCTGCCAGCTGAGCCACGAGCGCGCGTCGACGCCGATATCCTGCAGCGCCAGGGCCAGAAGACCGATGGTCACCTGCTCGCCGGTCGACAGCACCACGTCGTATTCGCGCGCGTCATGCAGCGGCGAAATCTCGCGCGCCCAGCGGTCGAGCCGGTCGGTGGCGTCGGCCATGGCGGAGACCACGACGGCCACCTCGTTGCCGGCCTCGACTTCGGACCGGACCTTTTGCGCGACGTGCCTGATACACGACAGATCGGCCACCGAAGTGCCGCCGAATTTCTGTACGATTCGCGCCATTGAGGGAGACTCCAGGATCGATGATCGCGCCGCGGGCGCGGTGGTTGCCCTTCGGGCAACGCGCATTCATACTTGCTTATTGGCGGGCGAGGCAATACCGCGCCCGAAACTGAAATCCAAGTGGATATGAGGATTCGCGATGGCGGGCGCCAGCGCAAATTTGCCCGGCGGCGGAGAATTTTCGGCCAGCGTCGATCCGGACGAAATCGCCCGCTTCGCCGCGCTGGCGGAGAGCTGGTGGGATCCCGACGGCACGTTCCGCCCGCTGCACAAATTCAATCCGACGCGGGTCGCCTTCATCCGGGACCGCGCGGCCGCGCATTTCGCACGCGACGCCGAGGCGGCCCAGCCGCTCGACGGGCTGCTCGTGGCCGACATCGGCTGCGGCGGCGGCTTGCTGGCCGAGCCGATGGCGCGCCTCGGCGCCCGCGTGACCGGCATCGACGCGGCCGAGCGCAATATCGGCGTGGCGGCGGCGCACGCGGCGGCGGGCGGTCTCGGCATCGACTATCGCGCGTCAACCGCCGAGGAACTGGCCGCCGCCGGCGAGCGCTTCGACATTGTCCTCAACATGGAGATCGTCGAGCACGTCGCCGACCTCGATGCCTTTCTCGGCGCCTCGGCATCGCTCATGGCGCCCGGCGGCATGATGGTCGTGGCCACCCTGAACCGGACGCCCAAGGCGTTCGCGCTTGCCGTGGTCGGCGCGGAGTATGTGCTCGGCTGGCTGCCGCGCGGCACCCACGACTGGCGCAAGTTCGTGCGGCCCTCGGAGCTGGGCGCCGGCTTGCGCCGGCACGGCGCCCCTATATCCGAGATCACCGGCGTCGCCTACAATCCGCTGACCGGCGCCTGGTCGCTGTCGCGCGACCTGTCGGTCAACTACATGGCGATCGCGCTTTCCGGCCGAGGCGCGGCGTCATAGACACGGCCATTCGTGGGGAGATGGTCCATGATATTCCGCCAGATGTTCGAAAGCGTGTCCTGTACCTACACCTACCTGATCGCCAGCCGCCAGGGGCGCGAGGCGCTGATCATCGACCCGGTGCTGGAGAAGGTCGACCGCTACATCCAGCTGCTCGACGAGCTCGACCTCAAGCTCGTCAAGGCGGTCGACACCCATGTTCACGCCGACCACGTCACCGGCCTGGGTGCTTTGCGCGACCGCACCAAATGCATCACCGTGGCCGGCAGGGAAAGCGGCGTCGACGTGGTCTCGATGCGGGTGGCCGACGGCGACAGCATCGACATCGAGGGCATCAGCCTGGGCGTCATCCACACCCCCGGGCACACCGACGATTCGTACAGCTTCCTGATGGGCGACCGGGTGTTCACCGGCGACACCCTCTTGATCCGCGGCACCGGGCGCACCGATTTCCAGCACGGCGACGCCGAGGCGCAGTACG
>CBDVDY010000172.1:0-6155 GCA_965372875.1 uncultured Alphaproteobacteria bacterium
CTTAGAGCAAGGCTGAGCGCCATGACGATTGCGACCGTCCGTAGGCTCCTGGTGACCAGGAACGGCGCCAGCAGGTAGAACCACATTTCGACGCCGATGCTCCATCCCTGCTGAATTTGGAGGAAGCTCCAACCGTGGCGAAATGCCGGTCCCGCCTTCTCGAGGCCGCCAGTGACGATGTCGGGCATGAATACAAAGACCTGCGCGCCGGTGTCATAGGCGAGAAACCCATATATATCCTGGCCGATCATCGTGATATGCGATAGCAGCGCCAGCACGGCGGTGCCGGCGTCGGTTTCGCCATAGATGCCGAGGTTCCCGTTACGGGCAAGGGTGACGCTCGCCGTGGCGGCGGCGACCGCTATATAGGCGGGCGCCAGCCGAAGATAACGATTGATCCAAAATAATCGAATCCAGCTATCGGCGCGACGATATTTCTCGTGAATAATGAGCGTCATGTAAAAGCCGGACACGACAAAGAATGCCTGCACCGCCGTCGTAGGCGTCACGAAATAGACGCCGAACAGCCCCCCGGAGTGGCCGATCAGCACCGATATCGCCAGCAATATCCGTAACGATCCCATTTTCCGGGTCTTGATTCCGTCTTTTTCGAATTGCCGCCGCCGCGAATGGACGACGCCCGGCTTGCCCGGCGGCATATGCCCCGCTGGACTTTAGCCGCAGGGTCGGGAAATGCCAAATGGCAGGGACCGAGCTTTTGGCGATTCGCCGGCATCGGGACCGGCCGGTCAACCGTTCCCAGGCGGGCCCTATTGTTGTCTGGGGTATAGGGGATTAGATTCCGGTCGGGATCACGATCCAAGATCCGCGGGGACGAGTATGATTGCCAATTGGACGCCCACGAGTTGGTGCGACAAGGCGATTCGCGGGGCGCCGGACTATCCAGACGACGAGTCCTCGTACACGACCTGGATCACCGGGATCGATCTCGAAATACTATTCCCATATCTGGCGGTACGTTTTTCGGAATATCGCCGAGCGCCCTGTCGCGGCTAAAGCAAATCGGGGTCGATTCGCCGGCCCGGTGAATCCGCTCCAAGCGAGGATGCCGAGGGTGGAGCTCCGGCTCAGCCGGCCCTGCGCGGCGCCACGTCCACTTCGGGGTCTTCCAGTTCGACCGCTTGCAGGGTCTGTCCCTCGATCGTCAGGGCGATCTGGCCGTGTTTCAGCGCCAGCGCCTCCTCGCCGAATATCTCGCGCCGCCAGCCTTTGAGCGCACGCACGTCGGCCTGGTCGTCGGCGGCGATACGCTCGAGATCGGCGCTCGTGGCGACCAGCTTCTGCGCCACGTCCTCGGCCTCGCATGTCATCTTGAGCAGCACCTTGAGGAGATCGATCACCGGCCCCAACCCGCGCGGGATATCGTATTTTTCCGGCGCGCGCGGGCGCTCGCTCTCGGGCAGCGCGCGGGCCCGCGTCACGGCCGCGAGAATCTCCTCGCCGACCCGGCCCTCGGCGATATTTCTCGGCAAGCCGCGGGTGCGCGCCAGTTCGCCCACGGTTTGCGGGGCGTGGGCGGCAATCTCCATCAGCGCCTCGTCGCGCAGCACGCGGTTGCGGGGGACGTCGCGATCCTGGGCCTTGGTCTCGCGCCACGCCGCGATTTCCCGCAAAATAGCCAGGACACGCGATGAGCGGCTTCGGATTTTGAGCCGCCGCCACGACTCCGCCGGTTCGAGCCGATAGGTCGCGGGGTCGGTAAGCGTCGCCATCTCTTCGCTCAGCCAGGTGGAACGCCCGGTTTGAGCGAGCCGCTCTTCGAGCTTGCGGTACACGTCGCGCAAGTAGGTCACGTCGGCGATCGCATAATCGATCTGTTTCCGCGTGAGCGGCCGAAGCGACCAGTCGGTGAAACGCGCCGATTTGTCGATACGGCCATTGGCCAATTTCGAGACCAGCGTCTCATAACCGGCGGAATCCCCGAACCCGCATACCATCGCGGCGATCTGAGTGTCGAAGACGGGCGCCGGGATCGCGCCCGCCCGGTGAAAGAAGATTTCGACGTCCTGGCGGCCAGCGTGGAAAACCTTGATCACGTTTGGCGCCAACATCAATTCGTAGAGCGGCGACAGGTCGATTCCCTCGGCGATCGCGTCGATCGCGCCGGCTTCCTCGTCGCCAGCCAGCTGCACCACGCAAAGCCGCGGCCAGTAGGTATTATCCCGCAGAAATTCGGTATCGACGGTGACAAATTCTTCTTTGGACAGGCGCTGGCAGAATTCGGCCAGTTCGCCGCTATCGGTGATGAGGCTCATGGCCGGGGGGTATACACGGAAAAACCACAGCGCGCCACCAGGCAAGAAACCGCGGGCAGGAGCATAAATCCGGATTTGGGCGCCGCGGGCCGGCCGCCGCCGCCTGGACATCTTGACAAGGGTCGTTCATCCGTGCGCTGCTCCCGGCCAGCCGCTCACCGGAAAACCGCAGGAAAGACGTTTCATGCACCCTTACAGAACCCATAATTGCGGCGAGTTGCGCCTCGAGCACGCCGGGAGCGAAGCCCGGCTGTCGGGCTGGGTTCACCGCAAGCGTGATCACGGCAACCTGCTGTTTGTCGACCTGCGGGATACTTTCGGCATTACCCAATGCGTTATCGACGTGGAAAGCGCTCTGTTCGGCGAGGTCGAGGGGGTGCGGCTGGAAAGCGTGGTGACTTTCACCGGCCAGGTGGTCAAGCGCGGCGAGGACACCATCAACGCCAAGTTGCCGACCGGCGAAGTCGAGTTGCAGATCGCCGCGTTCGTGGTTCAGGGGCGGGCCGAGATGCTGCCGCTCCAAGTCAACAGCGACGCCGACGCGGGCGAAGACATCCGCCTGACTTATCGCTTTCTGGACCTTCGGCGCGAAAAAGTGCACGCCAACATCCTGTTGCGCAGCGCCGTGATATCGAGCATCCGCCATCGCATGATCGCGCAGAATTTTGTCGAGTTCCAGACCCCAATACTTACCTCGAGCTCGCCCGAGGGCGCGCGCGATTATCTCGTACCGAGCCGATTGCATCCGGGCGAATTCTACGCGCTGCCGCAGGCGCCGCAACAGTTCAAGCAGCTTATCATGGTCGCGGGATTCGACAGGTACTTCCAGATCGCGCCCTGCTTCCGGGATGAAGACGCGCGCGCCGACCGCTCGCCGGGCGAGTTCTACCAACTTGATTTCGAGATGTCCTTCGTCACGCAAGAGGACGTTTTCGCCGCGATCGAGCCGGTGCTGCACGGCGTGTTCGAGGAGTTCGGCGGTGCCCGCGAAGTGACCTCACCGCCGTTTCCCCGCATCCCGTACGAAGAGGCCATGCTGAAATACGGCAGCGACAAGCCGGACCTGCGCAATCCGCTTGTCGTCGCCGACGTCACCGAAATCTGGCGTGGCACCGATTTCAAAATTTTCGCGGGACAGATCGACAAGGGCGCGATCGTGCGGGCGATACCGGCACCGGGAGCGGCCGCGCAGCCGCGCAGCTTCTTCGACAAGCTGAACGATTGGGCCCGCGAGGAGGGCGCCGGCGGCCTCGGCTACATCATTTTCGACGACGGCGCGGGCAAGGGGCCGATCGCCAAGTTCCTCGATGGCGCGCGGACCGACGAGCTCAAGCAATCCACCGGCGTGGGCGATGGCGACGCGGTATTTTTCGTGTGCGGGCAGCCGGGCGAGGCGGAAAAGTTCGTGGCGCTGGCGCGCGATCGGCTCGCCCGCGAGCTCGATCTTCTGCAAAAAGGTGAATTGCGATTTTGCTGGATCGTCGACTACCCCATGTTCCAGCGCGACGAGGAGAGCGGCCGAATCGAGTTCAGCCACAACCCGTTTTCCATGCCGCAGGGCGGGCTGGAAGCGCTCGAGTCCCAGGATCCGCTCGAGATCAAGGCATACCAGTACGATATCGTTTGCAACGGCGTCGAGCTCTCGAGCGGTGCGATCCGAAACCATTTGCCCGAAATTATGTACAAGGCGTTCGAAATCGCCGGTTACGGTCGCGAGGAATTGGAAGCGCGCTTCGGTGGCATGCTCAACGCACTCAAGTTCGGCGCGCCGCCACACGGGGGCTCGGCGCCAGGAATCGATCGCATCGTCATGCTGCTCGCCGACGAGCCCAACATCCGCGAAGTCATCGCCTTCCCGATGAACCAACAGGCCCAGGATCTGATGATGGGTGCGCCGGCGCCGGTGCCGCCGGAGCGCCTAAAGGAACTTTACGTAAAACTGGATTTGCCGCCGGAGAAGAAAGTAGAATCCAGCGGCGATTAAGTTAACACTTGCCAGGATTCAAAAATTAGGGCAGGTTCCGCGCCGATTCGTCATATCAATTAAATCGCAAGGGGGAGTATCTGTGCGATTTATTCTGTTGGGCGTGCCGGTGCTCTTTCTCGCCGGCTGCGCGTTGCCGCCCGTTGTCGCTATTGGCTCTTACGCCGCCGACGGACTCAGTTACCTCATAACCGGCAAGAGCGTCAGCGATCACGCGATTTCCGAGGTCGTGGGCGAAGACTGCGCCACCTGGCGCATGGTGAAGCTGGAAAACCCCTGCCGCGATTACGAGGAAGGCGAAGAGGGCGTATTCGCGTCTCGCGACAATGACGCGGATGCCGACGGCGCGCGCGACATGGCCGCCCGGGACGAGGACGAGCCTTACGACGACCGCACCGTGGAGAAAGTACCGATCATTCAGGTAAGCGACGTGCCGATCGAATCCGACACGGCGCCCGACTCGGTCCCGGCTTCCGGAATTACCGCGGCGCCAAGGCAAGTGGCGATATCGAGCCCGGCCGCCGGTGACGGCGCGGGCGAAATTTCCGTCGAGCAGATTCCCGATGCGCGCCCCCAGTCGCGGGCATCCTGGGCCGAGCCGGCCGGGCGTGAAGAAAACATCGCGTCCGATCAGCTTGCCGGACGGGATGCCGTCGCGGCGACCACGCCCAATGCTATCCCGGCTTCGGGACCGGGAGGCGGAATCCTTCTGGTTATGGGCAGCTTCTCGAGCAGGACGAACGCGCAACGCCTGGCGCGCGCGCAGGCCGATTTCGACCCGGTCGTGATTCCCGCCCGGATTGGCGGCGTCACCTATTACCGCGTCGTGACCCGCACCGGTCCGGCGATGGGGCTGCGTGATGTTCGGAGCCGGCTGTCGGCGGCCGGGATACGGAATACCTGGCGCATCCGGTCGTGTGGCGAGGCGCCCGGCGTTGCCGGTTGCGTTGCCTGGACCGAGTCACCCCGTGGCGAGGCCGTTCAGGTCGCCGCTGCCCGGTAAATCATTGCGGCTTCTCCGGGGCTGGACGCACACGGATTCGTCGCCATATCTTGATCAGGCAATCCGCCCGTCCCGTCCCGACAATCGGCAGCCAAATGGCATTCGGTTTTCACCGGCCAAGGCTTCGCGCCTTTTCTCTTCTCGTTGTCGTCGCGATCATTGCCGGCGCCGGTTCCGCGCGCGCCCAGGCGTTGACGCCGCATCGCGCCAGTTATGTCCTGAGCATGAAGAAGGCCGATGGCCGCTCCGGCATCGTCAGCGTGCGTGGCGCTCTGATTTACGAAATGGCCGAGGCTTGCAGCGGCTGGACGGTGTCGCACCGGATGCGAATTAAGCTCGCGCATCGGAGCGGCAGGGAAATCGCCATGGAGACCGACTTCTCGAGCTGGGAGACCAAGGACGGAAGGGAGTTCCGGTTCGAATCGAGCTCGCAGTACAACGGCAAGTCGATCGAGAATATCAGTGGCCGGGCCGAACTGGAGGGACCGGGCAAGGGCGGCGAAGCGATATTCAGCGCACCGAAGAAGCGCCGTATCGCATTGCCGCCGGGCACCTTGTTTCCCGTGGCCCACACCGCCGTCGTACTGAAACGGGCACTGGCCGGCGAACAATTGACGTGGAAGCTGGTATTCGACGGCACCTCGGACGATGGCTTGTACGGCGTCAACGCTTTCGTTGGCGCGCTGGCCGAACCGCAATTGGGCTCGCCGGTGCCGCTATTCGGCGATCGGCGCTCCTGGCCGCTCAAGTTGGCCTATTTTACGCACGGGAAGGACAGCCCCGAACCGCAGTTCGAGCTCGCCATGCGGCTCAACGAGGTCGGTATTTCGGATGACATGGTCATCGACTACGGCCGTTTCAGCCTCGATGCGAAATTGAAGCAGGTCGAGGC
>CBDVDY010000173.1:0-6072 GCA_965372875.1 uncultured Alphaproteobacteria bacterium
GAGATTCCACAGATCCAATCGATCCTCAAGCACGCCGATATGAACCTGCACTGGGCGCTGTGGAACCTCGGCGCCGTCGACGGGCTCAGGCCGGACCTCGAAGGCTGAATCGATGGCCTACGAATTCATCCTGCTCGAAAAAGCCGATCGCGTGGCCACGCTGACGCTCAACCGGCCGGACCGGCTGAACGCCTGGAACGCGAAGATGCGCGAGGAAATGCGCGACGCGGTGCGCGAGCTGGTCGAGGACGACGAATTGCGCGCAATCATCGTCACCGGCGCCGGACGCGCCTTCGCCGCCGGCGAGGACGTGCGCGGCATGGAGGATCTGACCGAAGTCGGGCCCAAGGGATTCCGCCGGCGCGTGCGCATGATCCACAACGTCTTCGACGAGATCGAACAGATGGAGGTGCCGGTGATCGCCGCGATCAACGGCGTCGCCGCCGGCGGCGGTTTGGAACTGGCCCTTTCATGCGACTTCCGGTTTGCCGCCGAATCGGCGCGCATGGGCCTGCCCGAGAACAATGTCGGTCTCATTCCGGGCTCGGGCGGCATCTCGCGGCTGGTCAAGCTGGTCGGCCCGGCCAAGGCCAAGCGCCTGGTGATGACCGGCGAGATCGTGCCGGCCGAAACCGCGCTGGCCTACGGCCTTATCGACGAGGTGCTGCCCGACGACGCGCTGATGGACCGCGCCCGCGAGTTCGCCGCGCTGCTGGCCTCGAAGGCGCCGCTCGCCATCGGCACCGCCAAGCTGATCATCAACCAGTGCGTCAACGCCGATACCGAGCTGGGACGCAACCTCGAACGGCTCGGCCAGAGCGTGCTGAAACTCAGCGACGACCACGCCGAGGGCGCCGCCGCTTTCGTCGAAAAACGCAAACCCGACTTCAAGGGGCGGTAGCGCGGAAAAAACAAGCCCCGCTCGGATGGCGGGGCAGTTTTTCGAACCCGTTTTTCGGGAGCGGGACTTACTCGATGATCTCGCGGTTCTCGACCTCGTATTCTTCCGCTTCGGGGGCAGTCGCGAGCAGTTCGGCCAGCCCGCCCCAGATCTCCTTCACGCGGGGCGTCGACGCGTCGAGATCGGCCTTGCTGTTGTAGAGCGCGATCACGACACCGCCTCCATCGTCCCGCAGCACGTTGACGAACTCCTTCAAGCCGGGAACCGATTTTATTTCGGGCAACAAGTCCTTCACCCGCGCCCGCGTTTCCTCGATCTTGCCTGCCGCGACCTGGAACCGTGTGATCCTTGCGTGCATGTCTTCCTCCCCTGATTGACCGGGCATTTATATACGCCCGTCCATCTGACGTTGTACGCGCCAGACGGCATGTCAACTGCGTCAGAGGGGTGCGGACCCGCTACTCCTCCGCCTTTCTTACCTCCGGCAAATCGATGCGCCAGTCGGCGAGATCGACGTGTTTGTAGTTGGCGCGGTCGAACTCGGGCGTCGGCGGAAATGGCCGGGTGGCGTCGAAGCCGACCTTGGCCCCGAGATAGCCCGGGAAGGTCGGGTTGAGGCCGTGGCCGAAGGCGTTCTCGATGACCAGGATGCCGGTCTTGGGGTCGAGCCGTTCGGCCATCGCCCATTCCACGTCCTGGGCGCTGCGGATATCCACGTCGTCGTCGACCACGGTGACGATCTTCAATGGCGGGAAGGCGGCGAAAGCGGCCATGATCGCCTGCTTGGGCCAGCCCGCCATCTTCTGCTTCATGGCCACCACGGCATGATAAAAGCCGCCGCCGCCGTGCGTGAAATAGACGTCCACCACGCCCGGCACCTGGCCTTTCAATGTGTTGAGCACGTTGGCCTCGCCCAGCAGCCCGACCGAATTCCACACCTCGGCACCCGAAAGGATGGTCTGAAACACCGGGTTCTTGCGCCGGTGCATCTTGCGCACGTGCACCACCGGGCGCGGCTCGACCGTGGCGTAATAGCCCGTGACCTCGGCGAACGGGCCCTCGTTCGCCAGCTCGCCCGGGATCATCTCGCATTCCAGCGCCCACATGGCGTGCGCCACCATCTCGACCTCCGAGACGGTGCCGGCGACGAGCTCCAGCGGCTTGCCGCCATGAAACGCGCTGGCGATGCCGAGCTCGTCCTTGTCGGCCGGGGCGGCCTCGGCCGGGGCGGCGGCGGCGAAATGCAGGCCCGGCCCGACGCCACAATTCAAGGTAAAGAACAGCGGCTGCTTGCGCCGCTCGGCTTTTTCGAGATAGAGGCCCAGATGCCGGCCGGCGTCGATGTTGATGTGGAGCGTTTCCTTATCGACCACCTGGAAGCGCTGGATCGAGGCGTTGCGCACGCCGATCTCGGGATCCCTGGCGATGACCACTGCGGCGTCGAAATACGGCCCGCCGTCCTTGAGCGCGTGGATCGGGATCGGCATCTTGTCGAGATCGACGCCGTCCTCGGTGACCTCGAGCACCGGCCCGGTGGATGCGACCACCGGATCGATGGGTTTCGATTGCCAACTCTCGATACAGTCGGAAACGAATCCCGGCAGATCGAGCTCATCGGTCCGCATCAACGCGCCCAAAAGCTCGCGCGACCAATAGAGACCGGTGAACACCGGATAGTCGCGGCCGAAGATGCTTTCGAACATCAGCGCCCGCGGCCCGCCCTCGAATTCGGCGGCGATGCCGGCAAGGTCGAAGCGCAGGTGCACGTGGCCCTTGACGTGGGCGAGCCGTCCCATCGCCTCCAGATCGTCGATGATCAGGGCGAGGTCGTGCAGATGGTCGGTTTTCATTCCGCTCCGCCCTTGCCCCGGGGCGAGCGCTTGCCCGCCGAGCCCGCTTCGCCCCAGCGCCTGACCATCCCCAGATCGAAGCCGAACAGATCGAGCGCCCGCCCCACCGTCTGGTTGACGATGTCGTCGATGGTCTCGGGCTTTTGGTAAAAGCCGGGCACCGGCGGCATGATCACCGCGCCCATCTCGGTGAGCTGGGTCAAGGTGCGCAAATGGCCGAGATGCAGCGGCGTCTCGCGCACCATCAGCACCAGCCGGCGGTGCTCCTTGAGCACCACGTCGGCGGCGCGGGTCAAGAGGTTCGAGGTCACGCCGTGGGCAATTTCGGAGGCGCTGCGGATCGAGCACGGGGCGACGATCATGCCTTCGGTGCGGAACGAGCCCGAGGAAATCGAGGCGCCGATGTCGGCGACCGGATGCACCACCCGGGCCAGCGCCCGCACCTGGGCCACCTTGACCGACGTCTCGTAGGCGAGCGTCACCTCGGCCGATTTGGTCATCACCAAATGGGTCTCGATACCGGCGTCCCCGAGCGCTTCGAGCACGCGTATACCGTAGACGATGCCCGAGGCGCCGCTGATGCCGACGATCAAACGCCGCGTCTCGCCACCCTTTTTTGCGCCCATGGCCGCCCCTTCTCCACGCCGCTCCGGTCGATCCGAAGCGCCCCCACCATAGCCGCGCGCCCGGCCCCGGGCAATCGTTCGCGGGCTCCCGCAAGTAGCCGATTCGCGGACAGCAAAGGCTTCAAATATCGTGATAAGACGATTGTTGTATTACTTGTGATGTAATATGAGTTACGTATAATTCTTACGTGGAGCGGTGACCGTCAATGGGCCCTGGCGCGTTATCTTTCGTTTTGCCGATGGCGACGCGCACGACGTCTCGATCATCGACTATCATAAAGGATGAGCGACATGAGAGCAGCCGTGCACCCGGGACGAATTCTCAAGGAGGAACTCGAGGCCAGGGGCCTGAGCGCCAACAAGCTGGCCCTTGATCTGGCGGTCCCCGCCAACCGCATTACCGCGATTGTCAATGGGGAGCGGTCGATCTCGGCCGAGACGGCCCTGCGCCTGGCGCGATTTTTCGGCAACGACGCGCAATTTTGGATGAATTTGCAGGCCCGCTATGATCTAGCCGTTGCCGAGCAGAAGCACGGCGAGGAAATTGCCGCGCGCGTCCGCGTCGATTCATGATTGAACCCCGGATTTGAGAGACGAGACATGAGAGCAAAGCCCCTGGACGGCGTGCGCGTCCTCGACCTTACCCGGCTCCTGCCGGGTCCCGTATGTACCCTGCATCTGGCCGACATGGGGGCCGACGTGCTCAAGGTGGAGGATCCGGGCGCCGGCGACTACGCGCGCTGGATGCCGCCCGTCGACAAGGTTCATTCGCCCTTTTTCCTGGCCATCAACCGCAACAAGCGGTCGATGAAGCTGAACCTCAAATCCGACCGGGGGCGCGAACTATTCCTCTCGCTCGCGGCCAAGGCCGACGTGGTGGTCGAGGGCAACCGCCCCGGCGTGGTCGAGCGGCTGGGCATCGGCTACGGCGCGGTCTCTTCCGTCAACCAGGCGATCGTCTATTGCGCCATCTCGGGCTACGGCCAGGACGGCCCCTACCGCGACCGCGCCGGGCACGACATCAATTACCTGTCCTATGCCGGCATCGCCGAGCAGATGGGGCCGGCCGAGGGCGGACCGGCGCTGATCAATTTCCAGATCGCCGATCTCGCCGGCGGCTCGCTCTCGGCGGCGATGGGCATCCTCGCCGCCCTGGTCGAGGCGCGCGCCACCGGTCAGGGCCGCTACGTCGATATTTCCATGACCGACTGCTCCTTTGCCCACGGCGTCGCCGCGCTGTCTTCGCAACTGGCGCGCGGCAAGACCCAGCCGCGCGGGCGCGACCGGCTGACCGGCGGGCTGCCCTGCTACGGTTTTTACCAGACCAAGGACGGCCGGCACATGAGCGTCGGCGCGCTCGAGCCGAAATTCTGGAAGACTCTGTGCGTCGAGTTGGGCCGGCCCGACCTGGCCGAACGCGGCCTGGTGCTGGGAGACGACTGCGACGTGGTGCGGGCCGAGATTGCCGCGATCTTCAAATCCGAGAGCCAGGCGCATTGGACCGAACATTTGGCCGACAAGGATTGCTGCGTCGCCCCGGTGCTGACCATGGGCGAGGCCATGGCGAACGAACAGCTCGTCGCCCGCGACATGGTGGTCGAGGTGGACAATCCCGAAGACGGGCGGCTGGCCCAATTCGCCCTTCCGGTCAAGTTCAGCGACTTCGAATTCGAGGTAGCACGGCCGGCGCCGGGCCATGGCGCCCATACCGACGAGGTGCTGGCCGAGCTCGGCCTCTCGGCCGACGAGATCGCGGCGCTGCGCAAGAACGCCGTGGTTTGAGGGAGGGAAGCGGCATGAAAGCCATGGTCATGCGCGGGGATTGGGGGGTCGAGCACATCGTGCTCGAGGACCGGCCCGAGCCCGAGCCCGGCCCAAGCGAGGTCAAGCTCCGGGTGCTGGCGGCCTCGCTCAACTACCGCGATTTCGTCATGTGCCAGCGCGCCTACGGGCGGCGCGGCGGCGAGCTGCCGCTGGTGCCGCTGTCCGACGGCGCCGGCGAAGTGGTGGCGGTGGGGGATGGCGTGACCCGCGTTGCCGTGGGCGACCTGGTCTGCCCGATCTTTTCCCAGGGCTGGGTGTACGGCACCTTCGCGCGCGACACCTGGCGGGGCACCCTTGGCGGCCCGCTCGACGGGGTGATGCAGGAATTCATGGTGCTGTCCGAGGAGGGCGTGGTGCGGGCGCCCGCGCATTTCGACGCGGTCGAGGCCGCCACCCTGCCCTGCGCCGCGGTCACCGCCTGGAACGCGGTGGTGGCCCAGGGGCAAACGAAGGCCGGCGACACGGTGTTGGTGCAGGGCACGGGCGGCGTCTCGCTGTTCGCGCTGCTGTTCGCCAAGATGCACGGCGCGCGGGTGATCGCCACCTCGTCGAGCGACCAGAAGCTCGAGCGCGTGCGCGCGATGGGCGCCGACCAAACCATCAACTACAAGGCCACGCCCGACTGGCGCAAGGCGGCGCGCGAGCTGACCGGCGGCAACGGCGTCGATCTGGTGGTCGAGGTCGGCGGCGCCGGGACGCTGGCCTCCTCGATCGGCGCGGTGCGGCCCTCGGGCACGATCGCGCTCATCGGCGTGCTGGCGGGCGGCGCCGGCGAGCTCAATCTCGGCCCGGTGGTGACGCGGAATGTAAGGCTGCAGGGCGTCACGGTTGGCTCCCGCGAAATCTTCGAAGACATGGTCCGCGCCATCGA
>CBDVDY010000174.1:0-6063 GCA_965372875.1 uncultured Alphaproteobacteria bacterium
TTCGCCCCTGGCAAGGCGCACAAGGCGCCGTAGTGCCCCCCACTTCAAGCCTTTTTTGGCGAGGTTGGTCCAGGCCCGCGTCGCTCGTCCTTGAATATGCTTAGGCATGTCCTGCGCCCTCGCTCCCAGTGGTAAGAATCCAACATACGGTACCCATAGTTGGATTTTTACCACTTGTCCTGGGCCAACCTCGACAAACCAGCGCCGCAACCATTTGTGAGTCCACACCCTAGTTTCCGAACTTGACGTCGAGCGACGCCGATTTGGTCGTGCGCGGCGCCGGATTATTTCGCACCGGATCGCGGCGTTGGGTCTCGATCATAATGTCGCGAGCGATCGGCGCCGCCGCCCGGGAGCCGCTGCCGCCGTGCTCGACCACCACGGCGATGGCGTAGCGCGGCGCATGCACCGGCGCATAGGCCACGAAAAGCGCATGATCGCGCCGCGCCCATTCAAGATCCTTGTTCTTGCGCACGCCGCTCGCGCGCTCGGCGAGCGATATGCGGCGTACCTGGGAGGTTCCGGTCTTGCCGGCCATGGCCATCTCGGGATCCTTGATCCGCGCCGAGTAAGCCGTTCCACGAACCTCGTTGGTCACCTTGTCCATGCCTTCCTTGACCAGTGCCAGTCCGGATGAGGATATGCCCAAGGAGGGGAAGCTCTGCTCCTGGCGCGGCACGATGGCGTCGCGGGTCACCCGGTCGCGGATCAGGTGCGGGCTCACGGCGAAACCGCCATTGGCCAGACGCGCCGCCATCACCGCCAGTTGCAGCGGCGTCGCCAATACATAACCCTGGCCGATCCCGGCGATCAGGGTTTCGCCAAGTTGCCAAGGTTCGCCAATGACCCGCTTTTTCCATTTCTTGTCGGGTATCAAGCCGGGTTTTTCGCCCGGCAGATCGATCGCAAGTTTTTTCCCAAAGCCCATACGCCGGGCCATTTCCGAAATCTTTTCGATGCCGACCTTTAAGGCGAGGTCGTAGAAATAGACGTCGCAGGAATACTTGATGGCATCGAGAAACTTCAGAGTTCCGTGGCCGCCACGCTTCCAGCAATGAAACTTTGCCGTGCCCAGCCTGATTTTACCGTAACAAGTGACCTCGTGATCGGGCGTAATGCCGCTCGCCAAGGCTGCCAGCGCCACTACTATCTTGAACGTCGAGCCGGGAGCATACTGCCCGCTGATCGCCTTGTTGATGAGCGGCGCTTTCGGATTCGTGGTCAGCTCTCGCCACAAGTCGACTCCGATGCCGGATTCGAACAGGTTCGGGTCGTAGCCCGGTGTCGACGCCATCGCCAAAATTTCGCCGCCGTGCACGTCGATTACCACGGCCGAACCGCTCTCCTGGCCTAGGCGGCCAGTCGCGAAGCGCTGGATATCGAGATCGATGGTCAGCGCGACCTCGAGCCCGGACTTGGCCTCGCGGCGCGAAAGCTCCTTGATCACCCGCCCACCGGCGTTGATTTCGACCTGGCTGGTGCCGGCCCTGCCGCGGAGATACCGATCGTATTGACGCTCCACGCCATTCTTTCCGATCCTGAAATCCGGCAGCCTCAGCAAGGGGTCCCCATCGAGCTCGGATTCGGCCACGGCCGAGACATATCCCAGCACGTGCGCCGCCTCCGTGCCGTAGAGATAGTGCCGCGAAAGACCGACCGCGATGGAAATGCCCGGCAGGTCCGGCGCGTTGACCTCGATGCGCGAGACTTCCTCCCACGTCAGGCCCTCGCGGACGGTGACGGGCACGAACCTGTGCACGCGGGCGACCTCGCGCATGATGCGGGCGCGCTCCTCCGCCCTTAATTTCACGATTCGGGACAACAGCGACAATGTGCGGCCGATATTGCCGGCCTGCTCCGGCACGACCACGAGCTTGTAGTCCTGCCTGTTCTCCGCCATGGCACGGCCCGCGCGGTCGACAATCAGCCCCCGCGGCGGCGCCAGCAGACGCATGTTGATCCGGTTTTCGTCCGCCAGCATCGCGTACTTGTCGGACTCGACGATCTGCAGGTAATACATCCGTCCGACCAGGGCGGAGAGCAGCGCGAACTTGCCCCCGGCTACAATGGCTGTCCGGCGCGAGAAGGTCTTGTAGCGTTCTTGGCTGCGCCGCATTCTAAACCTGTTGCAAAAAGGCGTGCTGGGCCTTCAGGAGCAACCACGCCATGCACGGGTACAGCGCTATCTCCATGATCAGACGGAACACGATTGGCCAGAGGTCGATGAAGACCCCGTTGAGCATCATCATCATAATCCATTTGCCCAGACCCACCGCCAGGGCGAAAACCACGAACCCGGCCCAGTGGACGACGAAGCTTTTGTCCTTCAGGAAACGCTGTTGAGAACGAATCAACGCGTAGCCCAATAGCAGCACCAGCGCCGAAAGGCCGAGCGGCGTGCCCTCCAGATTGTCTTGCAGGAGCCCGATGGCGAACACAGCCACCGCCGGCATGAGATCGTCGCGATACACCGTCCAGTAATAAATCGACATGAGTGCGGCCGCGGATGCGACGGCCGCGTATTGCGGCACCGGGACCGAAACCGTGCCGACGACGACAAGCAGCAGGGTGATGCCAAAAGGCACACATTGCCGCGCGATATTGTCGAGATGTTCGATAATGGACGGCCTCACCGGGCGCCCTCCGCGCCGGCGGCCTGCGCCGGCGGCTGCCTGATAATTCCCTTCGGGCTGTAATCGATGACCCGTACGAATTCCAGCCGCTGCCAGTTGACGAAGGGGCGCACTCGGACGCCATCCTCGTCGACCGAGGCGACCACCCCCACCGCGATGCCCCGCGGAAACACGCCGCCATGGCCCGAGGTGACGATGCGATCACCCGGCGAAACCGGGGCACCGGCCGGCAGGTGGACGAGCCGGGGCTGATTGGTATTGTCGCCAGCCAAAATAGCGCGGTCCCGAGTGGACTGAACGACAACCGGGATCCGAGAGTTCAGATCGATCACCAGCAACACGCGGGCCGAGCGCCAGCCCGCCCCGGTTACGCGGCCGACCAGACCCTCGGCGTTGATCACGGCCAAGCCCTTTCGGACGCCATCGTTCAGACCGGCATTCAGCAGCAAACTGTGCACGAAGGTCCCGCCGGCGTCGCCGATGACCCGGGCCGTGGTGTGCTTTCCCTCGATTTCGGGGACGGCCCTTACCAATGTCCGGAGGCTCTGATTTTCGGCCTTCAGCCGCGCCGCCTCGCTCTCCCATCGCTGCAACTCCACGACCTCGGCCCGCAGACGCGCGTTCTCTTCCTGCACGGCGATGAGTTCCCGCGCCGTCTCGATCCATCCGGAGACGCTGTCGACCGGCTGCGAAAGGGTTTCAAGAATTGGCGCGAATGCGTCCACCACGTTCGCCCGGATGCGGTCGGCCGCCGAGAAATCGGCCTGGCTCATGATAATCAGGGTGCCGGACACCGCCAGCAGGAACAAAAAGGCAAATCGCTGGAGCCATACGCGCACCGGCGTGGCGAGCCGAGCAAACGAACCGGTGCGAGCTCTCAAGGTATCCACTCCCGCCCACGCAACGCCGCCCCGGCGGTCCGGGCCGCGAGTGCCGTGGAGCCGATCAGGACGTTGCGATCCGGTCTAATAAGTCGAGATCAGCACGTGCTTCAGCGTTTTCAATTCCTCAAGGCAGCGGCCGGTGCCCAGGGCCACGCAGGACAGCGGATCGTCGGCGATGGAAACCGGCAGGCCGGTGGCGTTGCGCAGCACCCGGTCGAGATTTCCGAGCAGAGCGCCGCCACCGGTGAGCACGATGCCCTTGTCGACAATGTCCGCCGCGAGTTCCGGCGCGGTGTGCTCGAGCGCCACCTTGACCGCCTCGACAATGGCGCCCACGGGTTCGGCCAGCGCCTCGGCGATCTGGCGCTCGCTCAGGATCAGCTCCTTGGGCACGCCGTTCAACAGATCGCGGCCCTTGATCGCCATCATGGCGCCGTCGCCGCCCTCGGGCGGGCAGGCGGACCCTATTTCCTTCTTGATGCGCTCGGCGCTGCTTTCGCCGACAAGAACGTTATGATTGCGGCGAACATAGCCGATGATGGCCTCGTCCATCTTATCGCCGCCGACGCGGACCGAGCGCGAATAAACGATGCCGCCAAGCGACAGGACCGCGACCTCGGTGGTGCCACCGCCGACATCGACGATCATCGACCCCGTCGGCTCGGTCACCGGCAGGCCGGCGCCGATCGCCGCGGCCATCGGCTCCTCGACGAGATAGACGCGGCGCGCGCCCGCGCTCTCCGCCGATTCCTGGATCGCGCGGCGCTCGACCGCGGTCGATCCCGAAGGCACGCAAACGATGACTTGCGGGCTGGCAAAGCTGCGCCGGTTGTGAACCTTGCGGATAAAATGCTTGATCATCTCCTCGGCGACGTCGAAGTCGGCGATGACACCGTCGCGCAAGGGACGGATGGCGGTGATGTTGCCGGGCGTCCGGCCGAGCATCAGCTTGGCCTCGTCGCCGACGGCAAGCACCTGCTTTTTGCCCTTCACCTCGGCAATCACGACGACCGACGGCTCGTTAAGGACAATTCCCCTTCCCTTGACATAAACCAACGTGTTGGCCGTCCCGAGATCAATCGCCATGTCGGCCGACAGCATGCCCAGCAATCCAGAAAACATAAGTTTCTACACCTTTTTCAGATCGTGTTTCAGTCGTACCGGCCCCCCGGCCACATCGTCTTGGTTCGCCGCCAGAAACTCGAACATGGGCGGCACGTAGCGGAAACCAGCCTCAGCCAACAGCCGCGCGAGCGCCCGCGAACGCGCGGGAATCCGCCGCAGGCGCCGCCTGCCAGCCGTATGCCGATGATCAAATGCCATGGACAAGAGACGCTTCGGAAAGGCGTCTACACGCACCGAACTACCCAACTTTTCGCCCGCCCAGTCAATTTTATCCTACCGCCGAAGAATAGATACTTTAACGGTACGTAATTATCGTTAACGAAATACGAACGCGGGCAGGAGATTTAGCCGACCACTCACTTTTAAGCTGTTTCCCCGCCGCTCCGCAAGGGCCAATGCGAGCGGGTGTGGCAGAAGAACGTGGCGATTTGAAGGCGCGGGCGCGCCGAGAGCTTGGCCCGCTCAGTTCTTGCTCTTGTCGACCAGCGCGCGTTCGCTGATCCAGGGCATCATGGCGCGCAACTTCTCGCCGACTTCCTCGATCGGGTGGGCGGCGGCGCGCCGGCGCATGGCCTTGAAGCTGGCCTGGCTGGCGTCGTTTTCGAGCACCCACTCCCTGGCGAAGCGGCCCGACTGGATGTCGTCCAGGATGCGCCGCATCTCGGCCTTGACCGCTGGGGTGACGATGCGCGGCCCTCGGGTGTACTCGCCATACTCGGCGGTGTTCGAGATCGAGTAATTCATGTTCGCGATGCCGCCTTCGTAGATCAAATCGACGATCAGCTTGACCTCGTGGAGGCATTCGAAATAGGCCATTTCGGGCGCGTAACCGGCCTCGACCAGGGTTTCGAACCCGGCCCGGATCAGTTCCACCAGCCCGCCGCACAGCACCGTTTGTTCGCCGAACAGATCGGTCTCGCATTCCTCGCGGAAGCTGGTCTCGATCACGCCGGCGCGGCCGCCGCCGATGGCCGAGGCGTAGGAGAGGCCGATCTCGTGGGCGTTGCCCGAGGGGTTCCGGTCGACCGCCAGAAGGCACGGCACGCCTGCGCCGCGCTCGTATTCCGAACGCACGGTATGGCCCGGCCCCTTCGGCGCCACCATGAAAACATCGAGATCCTCGCGCGGTTCGATCAAATTGAAATGGATGGACAGGCCATGGGCGAAGGCGATTGCCGCGCCCTTCCGCATGTTCCCGGCCAGATCGTCCCGGTAGATTCCGGCCTGCAACTCGTCGGGCGTCAGCATCATGACCACGTCGGCCCATTTGGCGGCGTCGGCCGCGGTCGTGACGTCGAAGCCGGCGGCTTCGGCCTTCCGCGCCGTGGCCGAGCCCTCGCGTAGAGCCACGCGCACGTTCTTGGCGCCGCTGTCGCGCAGGTTCATGGCATGGGCGTGGCCCTGGCTGCCATAGCCGACGA
>CBDVDY010000175.1:0-6048 GCA_965372875.1 uncultured Alphaproteobacteria bacterium
GAGCGAATGGATCGGCTTGAGGATGCCGACGAAGGGCTTGCCCGGCTTGACCAGCTTGATCGAGGTCTTCGGCGCGAACTTCAGCGTGCGCGCGACCGCCGCTTTTTCGGTGGACAGCGCGAGGAACTCCACCCCGCCGACCGCGGCGTTCATCTTCTTGATGATGCCCGAGCCGATCGCGCCGTAGGCGACGTCGAGCTTGCCGGCCGCGAATGCCTGCCAGTGCTGGCGCAGCGCCGTCTGCGGCACCACCTTCACGTCCTTCCAGCCGAGGTTCGCGTTGGCGAGGTTCGCGCCGATCAGATAGACGAACAGCGGCGAGGCGGAGAACACGCCCGGCACCCGCTTGCCCTTGAGGTCGGCGACCGTCTTGATGCCGGATTTCTTGGCCACGAAAAATCCGGTGCGGAACGTCATCAAGGTGGCGACGAGGCGCAGGTTCGAATACGTCTTGCCCTTCGACATGCCGGTGCCGGTGAAGGCAAAATGGGCCTGCATGGCGTTGGACACGCCGAATTCGAGTTCGCCGGCGTTCACCACCGGGATGTACTGCTGGGTGCCGCCCATCGGCTGCGGGCGCATCTGCAGGCCCGAAAATGCCGAAACGACCTTGGAAATTCCGCTCGTGACCTGCGCGGTCGCGCCGCCCTTGGTGCTCCCGATACCGACGCTTGCCGCGCCCGCCTGTCCGGCGCCGTAGAGCACCGCCGCAACAATCAAAGCCGTGA
Source organism: uncultured Alphaproteobacteria bacterium (assembly GCA_965372875.1). GTDB lineage: Bacteria > Pseudomonadota > Alphaproteobacteria > CBDVDY01 > CBDVDY01 > CBDVDY01. Next base: position 729 of record CBDVDY010000175.1, read on the forward strand.
AACGATATGGTTTCATGACCGACCTCCCCTATATGGCAGCCACCTCGCCTGCCTGTTCTGATTGGCGCGCGTATTTAAGCGGGATTCCGGCGGATATGCCAGCCTCAGCGTTTCCGCACGGCCACATCACGCATCCGGCCAGCGTTCGCCCGGCGCCGACCACTGCTCGGGATGGGCGACATCGTTGCGGTAGCGGAAGCCGGCGGCGGCGACAATTCGCCGCCGTCGCGCGGCGCTACCATTCTTCCAGGAGCCGACCGAAGCCCGGCACCCTGTCGTCGATGCCGGCGGCCCGCAGCGCGTTCCAATAGGTCGCCGTGTTCATCGCGATCACCGGCTTGCCGAGATCGTCCTCGGCCTCGGCGGCGACGCGCGCCATCGGCAGGTTGGTGCCGACCTGGACGATGGCGTCGACGTCGTCGCCGTTCACCTCGTCGATGGCGGCGCGCAATTCGTCCCCGGAGACCCGGGCGATGGCCGCGCCCGTGAGGCAGTTGAAGCTTTTGAAGCCGGCGATCTCATACCCCGCCTCGGTGAAGTAGGCGCGCACCCGTTCGTCGCCCAGGGGCCGGTGCGGCGTGATCAGGCCGATGCGCCGGATGCCTCCGTACCGGTCGAGGGCGGCGCGGATGGCGTCCGAGCCCATGGTCGTCGGCACGCCGGCGTGCGCCTCGATGCGCCGCAGCAACTTGCCCGCGCCCTCGATTCCGTCCCAGAAGGCTTCCAGCGACAGCCCCATAATCAGAAAATCGGGCTCGACCATCATCACCTGGTCGACCGCCTCGAGGATGCCCGCGCGCATGGTCTCGACGTGTTCGATGAAATCGGCGTCGGTCTTCAGCACCAGCTTGGGCGTGACGATGCGGCCCACATGGTTGGTGACGCCTTCGGGGCGCATTTCGTCGCATTCGGGCTGTACGGCGCTGTTCACCGACGGCACCACGATGGCGATCATTTTGCGGAAGCCGAGCGTATCGGCCATCTCCATCGCCCCCCTGTCATCCCGCCGGTTCTTGGTTTTGCGCCGCTACCGAGAGAAACCGTTGAAATTCAGATACTTATAAACCCCGCACCCCTCCTCCGGGTTTCGACTCGACGGCGGCGGCAATTCCCAGCAAGATATCCCCAGCCGGGGCAACCCCGCAAGGGACCCCGCAAGAGACCCCGAAGGCGCAAGCAATGGGCCTTGGCGAGGGGACGGAAATAATCGAGGGAGGAAAAGCGTGATGCGACTGGAAAACCTGATACTGGCGGGCGGGCGCACGGCCGGCTTCGCCGCCGTGGCGGCGCTCGCCGTCGGATTGTCGTCGATTGGTAACGGCGCGATGGCCGAGACCTTGACCATGAAGATCGGCACCGCGACCATCAACGATACCCAGCACGAGTGGATGAAGCGCTTCAAGGCGCGGGTCGAAAAGCGCTCGGGCGGCAAGATCACGGTCAAGAACTTTCCGGCCAGCCAGCTCGGCAAGATACCGCGCATGGTCGAGGGCATGCAGCTCGGCACGATCGAGAGCCTGGTCACGCCCTCGGCGTTCCTGATCGGCGTCGACCGGCGCAACTCGGTGCTCAGCGTCCCGGGCCTGTTTGCCGACGTCGACCATTGCTGGCGGGTGTTCGGCGACCCGGAGTTCCGCGCGCTCATGTTCCCGCTGATGGAAAAGAAGGGCATCACCGCGATCGGCATCCTGTGCACCGCGCCGCAGGCCTTCCTGACCAAGAAGAAGATCAACCGGCTCGCCGACCTCAAGGGCCAGCGCATCCGCGTGCTCGCCTCGCCGCTGGAGATCGGGCCGATGAAGGCGGTCGGGATCAATCCCGTGCCGATGCCCCTGAGCGAGGTCGTGCCGGGCCTGAAGCAGAACCTGATCGACGGCGTGAGCTCGATCCCGGTGCTGTTCGGCAAGCTGAAGATGGACACGGTGGCCAAGCACATCACCACCTCGAGCCTGATCTATTTCGGGGTGCCGATCTACGTCAGCATGAAGTTCTGGGACAAGCTGTCGGCGGGCCAGAAGAAAATGATGATGGAAGAGGCGCGCGCCGTCGAGCTTGACATGATCGAGTGGAACAACCGCGCCAACGCCGGCGTCCTGGCCGGCTGGAAGAAGCGCGGCGGCACGGTGACCGCCCTGCCGCCGGCCGACCAGGCCAAGCTCGCCTCGACGGTGAACGCGGCCGCGGCCAAGTACATCGCCAGCAAGCCCGCGCTCAACGCCTTCTTCCAGAAGGTCAACGCGATCGTCCTGCGGCACAAGAAATAGGGCGCCAGCGCGCAAAATGACGGGGGGCGGCGGCGGCCGTCCCCCAGTCTCGCGGCCACGAACCGGGAAATCCCGGCCGGCGGGAATTCGGGGGGAACGCGCGTGAGCTCAACCGACGAGAAGCCGTCCGGCCCGCTCGAAAGGCCGTTTAAGAAAATTCTGGTCGTCGTGCGGGTCCTGCTCGGCGTCCTGATGCTGGCGGCGATCGCCATCAACTTCGTCAACGTGATCGCGCGCCGGCTGTTCAACGAGCCGATCATGTGGAACGAGGAGGCGCTGATCTACATCATCGTCTGGATGGTGTTCATGGGCGCCGTGCTGGTGAGTTGGGACGGCCGGCACCTGCGCATGGACCTGCTCTCCTCGAGCCTGACGGGCGGCTGGGGCAAGGCCGTCAACGCCCTCGCCGTGGCGACCCTGATAGCGCTCTGCGGCTACGTGATCGTGCACTCCTACGGCGTCATCGCCACCTTCGCCGGGACCGGTCAGGTCAGTATCGCGGCCGAGATTCCGATGACCGTGCCGCACATAGCGATCCCGATCGGCTTCGTCCTGATCCTCGTCGGCGTACTGATCCGGCTGCGCTGGCACATCGCGGGCGCGCCGTCCTCGTCCCGGGACGAGCTCGCCCAGGACGCCGCCGGCACCGACGGCCAGGCCGACAAGGCGCCCTAGAGCATGGTCTGGGTGATGGTCCTGATGCCGCTCGCGCTGCTGGTGCTCGGCGTCCCCATCTTCACGATCCTGGCGGCGACCTCGGCGGTGGTGCTGGTCTTCACCGACATCCCGGGCGCGATCGTCCACCAGCGCATGTTCGGCGGGGTCAGCCATTTCACGCTGATGGCGGTGCCGTTCTTCATCTTCGCCGGCGAGCTGATGGGAAGGGGCGGCATGTCCAAGCGCCTGGTCGCCTGGGCGCTGTCGATCCTGGGCGGGTTGCGCGGCAGCCTGGCGCTGACCACGGTCGGCACCGCCACAATTTTCGGCGCCATCTCGGGCTCGAGCCCGGCCACGGTGGCCGGCGTCGGGCGGCTGCTTTACCCCTCGCTCAGGCAGAAAGGCTACAACGAGAAATTCTCCACCGGCGTCATTACCTCGTCCGGCGCCATCGCCATCGTCATCCCGCCGTCGATCGCGATGATCCTCTACGGCGTCTCGGCCGAGGAGGACATCGCGCTCCTGTTCATCGCCGGCATCGTGCCGGGGCTGCTGATGGCGCTGCTGATGGGCCTCTACATCTTCGTCTACGCCCGAGTGCGCGGCATCCGCGAATCGGAGGGCTTCAGTTTCTCGCGCTTCCTGCTGGCCACCAAGGACGGCGTCTGGGCGCTGGGCAGCCCGTTCATCATCCTGGGCGGGATCTATTCGGGCTGGTTCTCGCCGACCGAATCGGGCGGCGTGGCCTGTGTCTACGCCATCGTCGTGACCCGCTTCATCTACCGTGACATCGACTGGAAGGGCCTGTGGCAGGTGACCGTCGACAGCGCCTATCTGACGGCGCAGGTCCTGATCATCGTCGCCGCGGCGAGCATCTTTTCATGGCTCTTGACCGTGGGCGGCATCCCGCAGTCGGCCGCCGCCTTCATCTCCTCGATCGAGGCCGAGCCCTGGGTGATCCTGCTCGCGATCAACGTGTTTCTGCTGATCGTCGGCTGCGTGCTCGACCCGGGCTCGGCGATCCTGGTGCTCACGCCCTTGCTGGCGCCGATAGCGGTGGCCATCGGCGTCGACCTCATCCATTTCGGCATCATCATGACGGTCAATTTGGCGATCGGCATGTTCACCCCGCCCTTCGGGCTCAACATCTTCGTCGCGCAGGCGGTGTTCAAGGCGCCGCTCTCCTCGATCTATCCGGGGCTGGTGCCGTTCATCCTGATCAACATCGTCGCCCTGATGCTGGTCACCTATATCCCCGAATTGTCGCTCTATCTGACCCGACTGACGGGGTGAGGCGGCGCGGGCGGTTACTCCGGCGAGCGCATCGCGCGAAGATGTTCAAGGTATCGCTCGACGTGCTCCCGGCAGCACAGCCCCGCCTTGACCAGGCCGGTGCCGAAGCGCTCCGCGACCCGCAGATCCCAGAACGGCACACTGTTCAAGAAAAAACGCGCCTTGAGAATACGGACCGGCGTTCCTCTGTAATTAGCGTAGGCTTTGAGAGCGTCCTGCGCCTCCGGATCGCGGCCCATAAGCCCATAGGCTGCTGCTAAGACGATTTGCGGACCTTGGTTTCCTGGGTTTCGCTTGACGGCTCTTTCCATCAAGGCGGCAGCGTCTTCCAATTGGTCCAAGCCGAATTTGGCAAGGCCGAGATTAAACAAATATGTGGGTGGATAGTGGGGATCGAGCCGCATCGCCCGTTCGATGTGGCGCACCGCTTCCTCCGCTCTTCCGGCCCAACTCAAGGCCAAGGCAAGCGCGGCGTAGCTGTCGGCGTCGTTGGGATCGAGAGCGACGGCGCGTTCCGCCTCGGCGATAGCTTCCGCGTGCCGGTGCTCGATGCTGCGTATTTTGGACGCCACCTGGTGGGCCAGGGGCGTGGGACGCTTCATCGCCAAATCCAGATATTTTTCTGCCCGGCCATATGCCGTCATGTAGGTGACGCCCAATGCCTCCGGCCACCTCCCAGCCCTCCACCGGGTATTCAAGTAGATATTGGCCAGCGCGGCATAGGCCCGCCCGTAATCCGGGTCCAGCCCGATGGCCTTTTCAATGAACCGGACCGCCTTGGCGAAATCCTCGGGCGTGTCGCGCCGGTAATGCTCCCATCCTTGCAGAAACGCGTCATAGGCTCGCGAGTTTTCGGTCTCGGCCTTCGCTAGCCGCTGATCCTCGCCCGCAGTCAGCTTGACCGCCAGCGCCGCGACAATCTGCCTTGTCACCTTGTCCTGCAGCGCGAAGACGTTGGCCAGCGTGCCGTCGTAGCGCTCGGCCCAGAGGTGCCCGCCATTGGCCGCGTCGACCAGCTGGGCATTGATGCGCACCTGATTTCCGGCGCGGCGGACGCTGCCTTCGAGCACGTATTTGACCCCCAGCTCGCGTCCTACGCCTCGGAT
>CBDVDY010000176.1:0-6038 GCA_965372875.1 uncultured Alphaproteobacteria bacterium
TGAGGTCGCTGTGGGGGCAACCCCGTGGAAGTTCGAGTCTTCTCGACCGCACCATTTTGCTGATTTGTTAAGGCCCGCCGATCTATCGTGCGGGCCTCGCTTTTCGGCTCGCCGGGATGCGGCGAATGGCAATTTCCCGGGACCGGGTATGAGAATTCAGCGCAGGGCGGTATTGGCGGGCTTGCTGGGGGCGTCCCTGGCGCCGCTGCTCGCGGATTGCGGCACGCCGCCGCCGGTGCCGCGCGCGGGGCGGCGCGTGCTGTTGCCATTGCCGCGCATCCCGCCGCGCATCCAGCCCGAGCCGCCGCCCCCTCCGCCCCCTCCGCCGCCGCCGACGCCCGGGCCGGCCTTCGCCCTCGACCCGGAATTCTCGCGCGCCATCCGGTTCTTCGGCGGCCGGGTGGTGCACCCGCGCGCCTTCCCGGTCACGGTCGAGGGGTTTCAGGCCTATCTCCGCGCCAGCTTCGTCCATCATTTCCGGGCCGAGGAGCTTACCAAACCGAACCATCCCGAAGTCGCCGCCGAATTCGGCATCGACCTGCTGCTGCCACGGCGCGAATTGTGGCAGCGCGGCGCGGCGCTGGCGCTGCTCGGCGAGGATTTGCGCCGCGCCGCCGGGCGCTTCATCTGGGTGCGCAACTGGTGGCGCCCGCCGGGCTACAACGAGGCGGTGGACGGCGATCCGGATGGCGATCATCCAGCTGGCCACGGCATGGATTTCGACTACACCTCGCCGATCCGGCGGGGCATGGCGGAACGGCGCCTGTGGCAGCTGTTCTATGGCGCGCCGTGGCTCCGCCTGTCGCTGGGCCTGGGGCGGATGACCACCCATGTCGGCCTGTTCTCGCCCCTTGGCTGCCGCGTCTGGTACTACCCCGAACATCCCGACCACGACGGCAAGAGCCGGCCGGTGCAGATGACCGGCCGCGACTGCCGCGTCAAGCCGGGTTAACGGATTTCGCGTACGCTTTCCGCATAAGCGATTTATCAATCACCCGAAGGTCAGTATAAGCGGTGTGCCGTCCCGCCGTCGTACGCGGGCATGGTTCGTCGGCAACAGGGAAATCGACGTGGCCGAATCGAAGCAAACATCGACAAATACTTCGGGCGAGGGCCGCCGGCCGGCGGCCGAGGCGCTCTACGGGCTGCGGCCGGCGGTGGTGCGCGCCGTGACCGAGGCGCTCGATTCCGGCGACGGCGAGCGCGTGCGCCACCTCATCGGGCCGCTGCATTTTTCCGACGTCGCCGACCTCCTGGAGCGGCTTGGGCCCGAGGCGCGCCGGCACGCGATCGACCTGTTGCGCGACTGGCTGGCGCCCGAGGTGCTGACCGAGCTGGACGAGGCCGTCCGCGAAGAGATCATGGAGCGGTTGAGCGCCGAGGAGGTGGCCGCCGCGGTCACCGGGCTCGACACCGACGACGCCGTCGAGGTCATCGAGGACCTCGACGAAGACGTGCGGCAACAGGTGCTCGACGCGATCCCGGCCGAGGAGCGGGCGCTTTTGCAGGAGGGCCTGGCCTATCCCGAGGAAAGCGCCGGCCGCATGATGCAGCGCGAGACGGTCGCCGTGCCGTCGTACTGGACGGTGGGCGAGACCATCGACCACATGCGCGAGACCCAGGATTTGCCGGACGATTTCTACGACATTTTCGTGGTCGATCCGGCGCACCGGCCGGTCGGCACGCTGGCGCTCAACCGGCTCCTGCGCACGCGGCGGCCGGTGCGGGTGGCCGAAATCATGCGCAAGGATATCGAACGGATCCCGGTCGACAGCGACCAGGAGGACCTCGCCATCCTGTTCCGCCAGCACGATCTGGTCTCGGCCCCGGTGGTCGATGAAGGCGGTCGGCTGGTGGGCATGATCACGGTCGACGACGTGGTCGACGTGATCGACGAGGAGGCGGAGGAGGATCTCATGCGCCTCGGCGGCGTCACCGAGGACGATCTGTACCGCGCCGCCATCGCCACCACCCAGGCGCGGTTTTCCTGGCTCGGGGTGAACCTGATCACCGCGATCATCGCCTCGGTGGTGATCGGCCTGTTCGAGGCGACCCTCGATCAGATCGTGGCCTTGGCGGTGCTCATGCCGATCGTCGCCTCCATGGGCGGCAACGCCGGCACCCAGACCATGACCGTCGCCGTGCGGGCGCTGGCGATGCGCGAGCTGACCTCGTCGAACGCCGCGCGGTTCATCGGCAAGGAACTGCTGGTCGGCGGCATCAACGGAATCCTGTTCGCGGTCCTGGTGGCATTGGTGGCCACGGCCTGGTTCTCGGACGCCAGGCTCGGGGCGGTGATCGGCGCCGCCATGATCACCAACCTGGTGGTCGCCGGCCTGGCCGGCACGCTGATCCCGCTCGGCCTGGCCAATCGCGGCATCGATCCGGCCATCGCCTCGGGCGTGCTGCTGACCACGGTGACCGACGTGATCGGCTTCGTCGCCTTCCTCGGCCTGGCGGCGCTGTTCCTGCTGTAGCCGGCCGGGATAGGCGAGTGACACGGGAAGGAGATGGAATTTGATCGTATCGAACATGGAAGAATTACCGGGCCAGCCCGTCGTGCAACATTTGGGCGTGGTGCAGGGCAGCACCGTCCAGGCAAAGAACGTGTTTCGCGACATTGGCGCGAGTCTGAAGAACCTCGTCGGCGGCGAGCTCCGCAGCTACACCGATTTGTTGAACGAAGCCCGCAACGAATCCCTGAACCGCATGGTAAGGGAGGCGGAGGCGATCGGCGCCAACGCGGTATTGAACGTCCGCTTCGCGACCTCGACCATAACCCAGGGGGCGGCGGAGCTGCTGGCCTACGGAACCGCCGTAATCGTCAAAGAGGCGCCGAATGAGTGATCCGGCGGGTCTTGGCTTTTTACTCGAGTACGGCATACCGGCCGCCCTGATCGTGGCCGCCTATTTTGTCGGATCGTGGATCGAGCGCCGCCATTTCCGCCGTCTCATGGCAAGGGAAGACGGTTTGCGCGATATTCTGGCTTTCGCGATTCGTCGAGTGCCGCAAGATCTTGCCCTGTCGGGGCCGCAACTCGTTTGCGGCAGCGCCGTCATCTCGGTTGACTATTTCAAGAAATTCGCCGGCGACCTGCGCGGCATAGTGGGCGGCAGGATTGGCGTCTACGAGTCTTTGATGGAGCGGGCGCGCCGCGAAGCATTCGTGCGGATGAAGGAAGAGGCCAAGCGAACCGGACGCAACATCGTCTTGAATGTGAAACTCGACACCGCGCGCATCTACGCCGGAGCAAGTCGGGCCACCGTAAGCGTTGAGGCGCTAGCCTACGGCACCGCCTATATACAAAGCGATGACCCGGCCAAAGTTCAGCAATCCAAAACCACCTGAGGGGATCAGCTCCGGTCACGAGCATCCGCTGGTGGACATCGCCAAATCCTCGGCCATTGTCCTTGCGCTGATCGCCGGGCTTTTGTTCGTCGCCTACGTGCTCGTGCGCCTGGCCGTTCCCTTCATACCGTTTGGCTGGGAACGGGCGATGGTTTCGGCCGTGCCGCTATTCGCCGACGCGGAGGAAGCCGGCGATTCGGCCACCGAGGACTACCTGCGAAGCCTGTCGGCGCGCGTGGCGGCGGCCATGGACGTGGCGCAGGACATGGCCATCACGGTCCACTTCGCAAGAGGCGACACCGTGAACGCCTATGCCACCCTGGGCGGCCACATCGTCGTGTTCGAAGGCCTTTGGCGGTTGCTCGAAAGCGAGAATGCCGCCGCCATGCTGCTGGCCCACGAAATCGCCCACGTGAAGAACCGCGACCCGATCCGCGGCGCAAGCAGCATGGTACTGGCGTCGCTCGCCGCCCGCATCGTGATGGGGGAAGTGGGCATACTTGGCGACTTCGTGGGGGCCGGCAATCTTTTGACCGCATTGCACTTCAGCCGGGAACAGGAAGAACAAGCGGACGCGGACGCGGCCAAGGCGTTGGTCGAAATCTACGGTCATCTGAACGGGGCAACCGACCTGTTCAGCCATTTGCAGTCGGCCGCGAAGGCGGGAAGCAAGCCACCGGTCTTTCTCGCCACCCACCCGGGCCTGAAGGCGCGCATGGCCCGGCTGAAACGCGACGCCGAACGAAATGGCTGGTCGCTCTCGGGTGCCAAGAGCCCTTTGCCATCCGGCCTCGATTGATGCGGGGCGGTTTGACTGCCCGGTTTGACAGCAAAGTCTCCGGGTGTTATTGACGTTGACGTAAACGTAAACTTGTACGCCGCCGAAAGGACGCCCATGACGGAACCGCTGGAAACCTATCGCGGCGCGGTCTATCCCTGGCACATGGACCATGTCGGCCACATGAACGTGCAGCACTATGTCGCCAAGTTCGACGAGGCGACCTGGCACCTGTTCGCGCATCTCGGCATGACGCCCGGCTATTTCCGCGACGCCAACCGGGGCATGGCGGCGGTGCAGCAGAACATCACCTACGCAAGCGAACTGCGCGCCGGCGATCTGGTGATGATCTATTCGAGCGTCCTGGAGATCGGCGGCAGGAAGGTCCGCTTCCGCCATTCCATGGTCAATTGCGAGACCGGCGAGGAAGCGGCCTCGGCCGAGATGCTGGGCGTGCACGTGGACCGCGCGGCGCGCAAATCCTGCGCCATTCCGGCCGACGTGGTGGCGGCCGGCCAGCGCCTCGTGGAGTCGTCGTCGTGAGCGCGGCGGCGGCCAGAGGAGACGAGAGCAGCGAAAGCTACGGCATCGCCGATCTGGCCCGGGAATTCGACGTCACCACCCGGACCATCCGTTATTACGAGGACCAGGGTATGCTGTCGCCGCGGCGGCGCGGGCAGACGCGCCTCTATTCGCCGCGCGACCACACCCGGCTCAAGCTCATCCTGCGCGGCAAGCGGCTCGGCTTCTCGCTCTCCGAGGTGGCCGAGATCATCCAGCTTTACGACACCGAACCGGGCGAGACCGGCCAGCTCGAATTTTTCATCGACAAGATCCGCGAGCGCCGCGCCGTCCTCGAACAGCAGCGCGAGGACATCGACGTGACCATCGAGGAGCTCGACGCGGTCGAACAACGCTGCCGCGAACGGCTGGCGCAGCTTGGCAATTAGCGGCTAGGAGTACGCAAAGGGGAGGCGGCCATGAAATTCTACGATTGCGGCACGGCGCCGAGCCCGCGCCGGGTGCGTATCTTCATCGCCGAGAAGGGGCTGGAGATCGAGACGGTCGAAGTCGACCTGCGCAACGGCGAGCACCTGTCGCCGGAATTCCGCAAGATCAATCCGCACTGCACGGTGCCGGCGCTCGAGCTCGACGACGGCACCTGCATCGCCGAGATTCCGCCGATCTGCCGCTATCTCGAAGAGCTGCATGCCGAACCGAACCTCCTCGGCGCCGACGCCAGGGAGCGGGCGATCATCGCCATGTGGGACCGCTACATGGAGCTCGACGGCGTGATGGCGGTGGCCGAGGCGCTGCGCAACCGGGCCAAGGGCATGAAAGGGCGGGCGCTCACCGGCCCGGTCGGCTACGAGCAGATCCCCGAGTTGGCCGAGCGCGGCCGCAAGCGCACCGGGCAGTTCTTCACCGATCTGGACGAACGGCTGGGCGAGAGCGACTACATCGCCGGCGAGCGGTTTAGCGTGGCCGACATCACCGCCTTCGTGGCGGTCGAATTCGCCGGCTGGCTGAAGATCACCATCGCCGACGAGCAGAACAACCTGCGCCGCTGGTACGACACGGTGGCGGCGCGCCCGGGCTGTCAGGTGTGATGGCGCGGCGGGCGCGATGATTCTGGATTAGAACCCCCGATCCATTCGGGCGATTTGCCGCCGCCTCTTCCCGCCGTGTGAAATCGGTATGTACGGGCGGGTTTCAAACCCGCCCCTACCCGCTCCTATCCCTTGACCCCTCACCCTCCCGCTGCGCGGGTCCCTCCCTCTCCCCCAAGTGGAGAGGGTTATTCGGCACGCCGCCTAAAACTTCCCCTCTCCCCCGCGAGGGAGAGGGTTGCGAAGGTTTGGCGAGGCATAAAGCCGAGCCTTAGCCGAAGCTGGGTGAGGGGGATTGGCG
>CBDVDY010000177.1:0-6006 GCA_965372875.1 uncultured Alphaproteobacteria bacterium
CGCTCGGCCAACTGCCTGAAGAACGACAACATCATCTATATCGGCGATCTGGTGCAGAAGACCGAGACGGAGATGCTGCGGACCCCGAACTTCGGCCGAAAATCCTTGAACGAAATCAAGGAAGTGTTGACGCAGATGGGGCTGCATCTCGGTATGGAGATTCCCGACTGGCCGCCGGAAAATATCGAGGAACTGGCCAAGAAGCTCGAAGAGCCGTACTGATCGGGCGCCGGCACGAAGAGCGCGCGCAAGGAGGATAAGAGGTCATGCGTCACCGTATGAGCGGTCGCAAGCTGAACCGCAGCAGCAGCCACCGGAAGGCCATGTTCGCCAACATGGCCGCGGCGCTCTTGAAGCACGAGCAGATCAGGACGACGCTGCCCAAGGCCAAGGAGCTCAAGCCCGTGGTCGACAAGCTCATCACGCTCGGCAAGCGCGGAAATCTGCACGCGCGGCGCCAGGCGCTTTCGGTGCTGCGCGACCGGGGATTGGCCGAAAAGCTGTTCGGGCCGCTGGCCGAACGCTACGCCGAGCGCGCCGGCGGCTACACGCGGGTGATCAAGGCCGGGTTCCGATACGGAGACGCGGCGCCGATGGCGCTGATCGAGCTGGTCGACCGCGACCCCGAGGCCAAGGGTCTCGATTCCGGCCCCGACCTTTCGTTCGACGAGGCCGTGGAAGACGAATGACCGGGCATCTTTTTTTGGCGCGGTACGCAAAACGGGGGGCAGCCAAGGCGGCTGCCTTTCGCTTTTCCGCCTGGCGCGGCTGGCGCGTTGTTCCCCTGCTCGCGATCGCGGCCATGTTCGTCCTGCCACGGGCGGACGCGGAGAGCAAACGCGCGCCGGCCTCGCGCCAGGAGGTCACGCTGTCGTTCGCGCCCCTGGTCAAGCGCGTTTCGCCGGCGGTGGTCAACATTTACACCAAGGTAATCGTCAAGGAGCGGCCGATCTCGCCGTTCTTCAACGATCCCTTCTTCCGGCGCTTCTTCGGCGACGATTTCGGCGGCCCCCCGCGCGAGCGCATCATGGGCGCGCTCGGCTCGGGCGTGATCGTGCGCGACGACGGGTTTATCGTCACCAACCAGCACGTCATCGAAAAGGCCAGCGAAATCACCATCGTGCTCAGCGACCGGCGTGAGTTTCCGGCCGAACTGGTGCTCAGCGACGAGCGCACCGACCTGGCGATCCTGCGCATCGATGCCGGTGGCGAAAAGCTGCCTTTCGTCGAACTGCGCGATTCCGACGAACCCGAGGTCGGCGATTTGGTGCTGGTCCTGGGCAACCCCTTCGGCTTCAACCAGAGCGTCAGCAGCGGCATCATCTCGGCGCTTGCCCGGACCGAACGCGGCACCACGGATTTCAAGTTCTTCATCCAGACCGACGCCGCCATCAACCCGGGCAATTCCGGCGGGGCGCTGGTGACCATGGACGGGCGCCTGATCGGCATCAACACGTGGATCGCTTCGCAATCCGGCGGTGCGGTCGGCGTCGGCTTCGCGGTGCCGTCGAACATGGTGCGCGCGGTGCTCCGGGCCGCGCTGGGCGACGGCAAGCTGCACCGGCCCTGGCTTGGCGTTTCCGGCCAGGACGTGACCGCGGAGATCACCGCCTCGCTCGGCCTCGAGCGAGTGGGCGGCGTGATCCTCTCGGACATGCATCCGAAGAGCCCGGCTCGAAGCGCCGGCCTGAAACCCGGCGACGTGGTCACCGAAGTCAACGGCCGCGAGATCTTCGATTCCGAGGGTCTGCGCTTCCGCGTCGCCACGCTCGAGGTCGGCGGCAGGGCCAAGCTCACCTATGTCCGCAAGGGCAAGGTCCGTGTCGCCTCCATACACCTGGTGCCGCCGCCCGAAGACCCGCCGCGCAATCGGTCGGCGCTCGAGGGCAACCATCCCTTCACCGGGACCACGGTCGCCAACCTGTCGCCGGCGCTGGCGGACGAGATCGGCCTGCGCGGCATCGAATCGGGCGTCATCGTGCTCGAGGTGGCGCGCGGCAGCCCGGCCAACTTCCTGCGGATCAAGCCCGGCGACATACTGCTCGCGGTGAACGGGTCGGAAGTCACCTTGGTCAAGGATCTCAAGGCCGTACTTGCCCACGGCGGTCGCGCCTGGAAGGTGACCATCCGCCGCGGCGAGCAGGTCTTTACGGTCACATTCCGGGCGTGAGCACGCTTTTCGAATCCCAGGCGCCCCGGCCGCTGGCCGACCGGCTCAGACCCGCCGCGCTCGCCGACGTCGTCGGCCAGGATCACCTTCTCGGCGGCGACGGACCGATCGGCCGCATGGCGTCCTCGGGCCGGCTCGCCTCGCTGATCCTGTGGGGGCCGCCCGGGACCGGCAAGACCACCATCGCCCGGCTTTTGGCCGAGACCAGCGAGTTGCACTTCGAGCCGCTTTCGGCCGTGATGGCCGGCGTCGCCGATCTGCGCAAGGTGTTCGCCGCCGCCCGGTCGCGGCGCGAAGAGGGGCGGGGCACGCTGCTTTTTATCGACGAAATCCACCGCTTCAACCGGGCGCAGCAGGACGCGCTGCTGCCGCATGTCGAGGACGGCACCGTGATCCTGGTGGGTGCTAGCACGGAAAACCCGTCCTTCGAGCTCATCCCGCCCTTGCTGTCGCGCGCCCAGGTGCTGGTGCTCAACCGGCTCGGCGACGCGGCCCTCGAGCTTCTATTGACCCGGGCCGAGGCCGATGCGGCTAGCTCCCTGCCGCTCGACGCCGACGCGCGCGTTTCATTGAAGGCGATGGCCGACGGCGACGGGCGCTATCTCCTCAATTTGGCCGAAGAGCTGTTTGCGCTTCCGCCGGCGGACGCGGCGCTCGACACGGCGGCGCTGGTTGCCGTGGTGCAGCGCCGGGCGCCGCTCTACGACAAGGCGCAGGAAGGCCACTACAATCTGATCAGCGCGCTGCACAAGTCGCTGCGCGGCTCGGATACCGACGCCGCGCTCTACTGGCTGGCGCGCATGCTGGCCGGCGGCGAGGACCCGCTCTACATCGCCCGGCGGCTGGCCCGCTTCGCGGTCGAGGATATCGGCCTGGCCGACCCGGACGCGCTGGTGCAGGCGCTCGCCGCCTGGGATCTCTACGAACGCCTGGGCTCGCCCGAGGGCGAGCTGGGGCTGGCCCAGTGCGTGATCTATCTCGGCTCGGCGCCCAAGTCGAACGCCGCGTACAAGGCGCTCGGCGCGGCCAACCGCGCGGCCCGCGAGACCGGCTCGCTGATGCCGCCCAAGCATATATTGAACGCGCCGACGCGGCTGATGGCCGATCTCGGCTACGGCAAGGATTACGTCTACGACCACGACACCGAGGAAGGCTTCTCGGGCCAGGATTATTTCCCCGAGGAGATGACGCGCCAGCGCTTCTACCGCCCCGCCGACCGCGGCTTCGAACGCGACATCAAAAAACGCCTCGAGTACTGGCGCAAGCTGCGGGAAGGGAAGGGCGGCGGGGACGAAACCTGAGTTCCGCCGCTATCCGAATCGCGGACGTGCGATCATGCGGTAGGGGTGGGTTTCAAACCCACCCCTACATTCGCCCCAGCGCTCAGGCGTCGAGCAGGCTCCGTCCAGCGCGGGCGGGTCCACCGCCGAAGCCGCCGAAACCGAATTCCGGGTCCTCGTCCAGCTTGGCCATGAATTTCTCCGGCCCGGCGGCCTGGATGGCGCGCTCGATGGCGGTGGCGGATTCCCGACCGCTGGCGTCGGCTGAATCGGCGCGGTCCGGGATGCCGGCATCCTGGTTGATGGCGTTGGCCGCCTTGGCGGCGGCGCGCATGGGTTTCCCGGCCCCACCCATCGGCGCGAAGGCGGCGCCGAAGATGCCGGGCAGTTGCCTGGCCATCATGACGTTGTCGCCGATGCCCTCGATGGCCTTCTTGACGGCGCCCCTGGCGATGCCGGCCTGCACCGGCTTGGCCCCTCGGCTAAACACCGCTTGTTGCACCGCCGCCCGTCCGGCCTCGTCGAGGGCCGCGATGCCGGTCCGCCGTTTGCGCGGCTGGTCCCGCCGCCGCGGCGGCTCGGATGAAATAGCCCCCGGCACCGTATCGCTCAGCACGGCGAGCGCGGTATTCGCGTTCGTGGTCGCGGCGATACCGCCCAGTTGCCGGTCGAGCCCGTCGGACAGCCCGCCGAAGCCCAACTCGTTCACGAAACAGTCTCCCATGCACTTGGCCACCTTCACCCGCTTGGCCGGGTCGAACTCGGCTTCCTCGGCATGGAACCCCAACCGCGCCCGCACGCGATCCTTGTTCTCCAGGCTCAAATCCTTGGGATTGACGAGCATACTGTCGCCCAGCATGCCACTGGTTTCGGCGCGCGCGTCGTCCGGCTGGAACGCCACGACGGTCCGTCGTTCGCCCTCCGGCTCGGCTTCGTTCCGCGCCATGGTCATGGGATCGGACATGGAGCTTGGCGTCCGATCCGGTTTATGCCGGAATTTCTCGCCGCCAAAGCGATACTTGAACGGCTCCGGCTCGCGTTTACCCACCCAATCGAGCTTTTTGTCCGGCCCGGTGGTCCAGTTTACCTCGGGGTGATTCGTCGGCGCCTCGATTTTCTCGCCGGTGAATTCCTCTATTATTATCGGGTTCTTACTCCATTTGGACGGCTCAAGCCATTTGGCGCCAATTGCTTGATCGTTGCGCGTGTTTGTCCCGTCGCCGGAGCTTTGCTCTATCACTCGGCGCGCGGCCTGGACCACGTCGTACCAGGTCCTGGCATTGCGTCCGATTTGGACGCCGACATCGTTGTCCCAGCGATCCATCGCCGTCGCCTCTTCGGCGAACGAATTTTCCTCTTCTTCCATGTCGCTCAACTCCTCGTTCAGCCCGGCGATATTTCGTGCCGCGCTCTCGCCGAAGCGGCGGGTCATCTCGGCAACCCAGAGGATATGGCGGTAGGCATCGGCCGGGCCGTTCTCGCGCCCCGGGAGTTGCGAACTCACGGATTCGGATTCCGCGGCGCGTCTGGCTATGTCGAACATGTCGTCAAGTCTCATGATAATCTCCATCGTAGGAATTCGCGGGCGAATCCACGCTTGGGTTCAAGGGCGGGACGCCCGCATGAAAAAAGCCGTCCCGGTTTCGGGACGGCTCGGTGGGTCCGGTGGCGCGTGTTCGCGCAGCCGGTACTTGGTCGTCTGTTAGGTAGAAGCTAAGCCGGAGTTCGGCGCGAACGCCAAAACGTTACAGCACTAACGAAAATCATAAATCTCGGGCCGCGTGCACTCGGACCCGCGTACTCGGTCCGTGTCGATCCAAATTACAAAACGGCATTCATAGTTCCAGCCGGTGTCCACCTCGGTTGCGAATTCTCTGGATTTCGTTTCGTCTTGAAACCGAATAACGACGGCTACCCTCGCCTTGCGAAACCATTTATAGAAAAAAAGGAAATCCGAGTAATAGATGGATTTAACCCCGTCTGAGCGAGCTTTTAGCACGGCGTTCTCGTTGTAAGGGATCAGGAGATCATCCACCTGCACCGATATCATCACCAACTCTTTTCCCGACCCATTGATTATGGTGAATTGATGGTAGGGAGGGGCGAGCAAATACCACAGGCTGGCGATGGCGAAGACCAGCACCGAGAATACCGCGCCCCACTTTCCGATTTTCCGTGCCCGCCTTCTGGACCGTTTTGCTTCTTCATCCATCGCATGAATTCCGGGAATTATGTTCCGTGCTGGAGCTATCGACCTTTGGGCATTCTACAAACGGTTGTGGCTTTTGTGGGGCGAGATTCACGCCAATTCGCTTCACCATCCGCTCCCCAGAACAACAAAACCCGGCCACCGTTGCCGGCGCCGGGTTTGTCAGGGACACACACCCCCACATTTAGTGTATTTATATACCGTACTTTCTAAATGCTGCAAAGAATTTTTTTCACGCCCGCGCACTTTTTTCCGAATACGCGCGCGACCTGATCGAATAACACCCTAAAAGAACGCCAGCGCGCGCGATTCGATGCTTTCGCGTTCGGGCGCGTCGGGCGGGCTGT
>CBDVDY010000178.1:0-5936 GCA_965372875.1 uncultured Alphaproteobacteria bacterium
TGGGTTGCCGATATACTCTCTGCAATCGATTGCACGGAAGGAACATCGGGATATGGCTGAAACCGGCGACAAGCCCACCATCGGCTGGATCGGCGCCGGGCGCATGGGGTTTCCCATGGCCAAGCGGCTGCTGGAGGCGGGCTACGACGTCAGCATCTACAACCGGACCCGCGCCAAGGCGGAGCCGCTCGAGGAATACGGCGGAAGGGTGGTCGAGCGGCCGGCCGATCTTGCCGACCGCGATATCGTCTTCACCATGGTTGCCGGCCCGCCCGACTTCAAGGAAGTGATCGTCGGCGGGAACGGCGTGCTCTCCGGCCGGAACACGAGCACCAGGATATTCGTCGATTGCTCGTCGGTCGACGCCGAGTCGTCCGAGGCGGTTCGAAGCGCCGCGGCGAAGGTGGGCGCCTCGTTCTTCGCCGCGCCGGTGAGCGGCAACGGCAAGGTCGTGAAGGTGGGCAAGCTGACCATCGTCTGCTCCGGCCCGAAGGACGTCTATGAAGAATTGCGGCCGGCGCTCGGCGCCGTGGCGCCCGGCGGCGTCAGCTATGTCGGCGAAGGGGATTTGGCGCGCACGGTAAAGATTTGCCACAACGTGCTCCTGGGCGTGGTCACCCAATGCCTGGCCGAGATCACCGTGCTGGCCGAGAAGAACGGCGTCTCGCGCCACGATTTTCTCGATTTCATCAACAAGAGCGTGATGGGATCGACGTTCTCCAGATACAAGACGCCGGCCTTCGTCAACCTCGATCTGAGCCCCACCTTCACGCCGCCCCTGCTGCGCAAGGACCTCGATTTGGCGCTGGCGCTCGGCCGCGAATTGGGCGTACCGATGCCGATCGCCGCCGCCACCCGCGAGATCGTGCAGAGCGTCATCGGCCGGGGCCATACCGACTGCGATTTCTCGGTCCTGCTGCAAAACGAAGCCGAAGCGGCGAATTTGCAACTGGAGCCGGAAAACGTGGAGGTCGATGACGGGCTCGAGGGAAATCTGGCGGCGGCCGCCGAATAGAAGCCAGGCCGGGAGTCAATCCGGCAACGGAAATCGGGGTCGGCGAAGCCGAACGCGACCCCGAGAACGATCGAGCGCGCCGGATTGGCGGCTCGAAAAACTTTGGGAGGTCCACCATGATATCAGTTCGCAAGATTGCCGCGTGCGCGGCGCTGTTCGCCGCCCTTGCCGTTTCCGTATTGGCTCCGGCCGGGCCGGCGTCGGCGCAGCTGCCGCCGGGCATGAAGCCGTTCGAGACGACGAAGGTCGCCGATGGCGTTTACTCGTTCCGCTTCATGTTCCACCGCAACATGTTCGTGGTCACCGGCGACGGCGTGATCGCCACCGACCCGATGAACCCCAAGGCGGCCGGCATCCTGCTGGCCGAGATCAGGAAAGTCACCGACCAGCCGGTCAAGTATTTGATCTACAGCCACGAGCATTGGGACCACGTCTCGGGCGGGAAGGTGTTCAAGCAAGCCGGCGCGCGGGTGGTCAGCCAGGCCAACTGCCTCACCGCCTTCAAGCGGCGCCCCAGCCCGGTCGTGGCCATGCCGGACCAGACCTACGACAAGCGCCTCGACATCACGCTCGGCGGCACCACGGTCGAGCTGCATTATTTCGGCCGCAACCACGGCAATTGCATGACCGTCATGCGGCTGCCGAAAGAGAAGATCGCCTTCATCGTCGATATCGTCACGCCCAAGCGGGTGGCCTTCCGCGACATGCCGGATTTCTTTCCCGGCGACTGGGTGCGCTCGCTGGCCGAGGTGGAGAAGCTGGACTTCGCGCGGGTTATCCCGGGCCACGGGCCACCGGTGGTGCCGGCCTCCGCCGTGCGCGAGCAGCGCGAATATCTCGAGGACCTGATGGCGGCGGTCAAGAAGCTCCGCGACAAGGGCATGTTCGACCCAGACAAGCTGAGAGCGACCGTCAAGCTGCCGAAATACAAGGATTGGGCGTTCTACGACGCCTGGCTGCCGATGAACGTCGACCGCATATTTGCGTACTACCACATGGGTTGGTAGGACACGGAAACCGGGCGGTTCCTCGCGAACCGCCCGGTTAGGCCGTTATGGCCGCGCTTCCAGGATCATGTTGAAGGCCGTTTCGGTGGCCCGTTTGGTGGACGAGAAACCGGCGCCGGCGATGATTTCACTCAACCGTTTTTCACCTGCCTGCGCGCCGAGTCCGAGACCGACCTCTTGTGCAAGCGATGTCGGTACGCAGATTACCGTGGATGCCGAATAGTAAAGCCTGCCGACCGGATTGAGATTGTCCGAGACGGTGTCGCCGGCAATTGGCTCCACCAACATCAGCGAGCCATCGGACGCTATGGTCGAGCGCAAATGCTTCAGCGCCCCTTCCGGATCGCCCATGTCGTGCAAACAATCGAACATGGCAACGAGGTCGTATTCGCCCGCCGGCACGTCCTTCGCCAACGCCGTTTCGAAGCTTACGTTGCCAACCCCGGCTTCCTCGGCGTTCCGCGTGGCGTGTTGTATGGACTCCGGGTGAAAGTCAAAGCCAACGAAACTCGAGTTGGGAAAAGCTTCGGCCATGATGATGGTCGACAATCCGTGACCGCAACCCACGTCGGCGACTTTGCCGCCGCTCTGAAGTTTTTCCACCACGCCGTCCAGTGCCGGCAGCCATTCCTGGACAATATGGTTTTTGTAACCCGGGCGGAAAAATTTGGCGACGGCGCAAAACAGACAACCGGCTTGGTCGCCCCAGGCGACGCCCTCGCCTGTTTTGAAGGCTTCGCGCACCTTGTCGCTGCCGGCGGACGCCGCGGCGGCGGCTTCGAAAGCACCACGCAAATTGACCGGCGAATCCGCAATTCCGAATACCATTGCCTGCTCGGGCGTCATTGTGAAGGTTTCGGCCGTGGCGTCGTAATCGAGATATCCGGAGGCGGCTTGGGCGCAGGCCCACTCGTGAACATAGCGTTCGGCCGTTCCGGTTGCCTTGGCAAGATCGGCGACGGACGTCGTACCGGCCTCGAACATGGCTTCGTACAGGCCCAATTGATCGCCAATCCTCACCAACGGGACGCTGAAAGCACCGCCCAGATCGCCCAACAACTTACCGATGAACTCATTGAGTTTTTCCCCGTCCAATGCGGTCATATCGACAGGCATTTCGTATCTCCCTGGAGGTTGTTCGCGGTTGGTTTCCATTTGCGAAAAGGTGGACGCGAGTCTCCGTTCCTGGCGCTCCGGTGCCACCGGAGAATATTTCCTTACAATTCGCGCGGACTTTACTCTACGGATGATGGCGGCGGGTGTCCATGATAGGAAGTTATCGATGACCGCCGTGGGTCGGAACCGGGCGATGGCGGTGCCTTTGGGGATGTCCGGTCAGGCGCCGAATGCGGACGTCGCGGCAGGCAACGCCTCGTAATGAGTACGCAACCCTAGCCGCCGCCGTTCAGCGCCCGCCAGACGCGCGCCGGCGAGGCCGGCATGTCGAAGCGGTCGATGCCGCGCCGCGAGAGCGCGTCGATTATGGCGTTCATCGCGGCCGGCAGGGCGCCGGTGGCGCCGGCCTCGCCCACGCCCTTGACGCCCAATGGGTTGGTCCGGCAACGCGTCGGGTGGAAGGCGGTCTCCAACACCGGCATGGTGTCGGCGCGCGGCATGAAGTAATCCATGAACGAGCCGGTCAGGAGCTGGCCGTATTCGTCGAACACGGCTTGCTCGCCGAGCACCTGGCCGAGCCCCTGGGCGATGCCGCCGTGTATCTGCCCGTCGACGATGGTCTCGTTCAACACCACGCCGCAATCGTCCACGGCCGTGTAGCGCAGCACCTCGACGACACCTGTTTCGGGATCGATCTCCACCTCGCAGACGTGGCAGCCGTTGGGGAAGGTCTGCTCGCTGCCCTTGAATTCCTCGGCCGAGTCGAGGCTGCCAGGCAGCCCTTCGGGCAGATCGTCCGCCGCGCGGGCCTTGGCGGCCAGCTCGAGAATGCCGATCCCGCGGTCGGTCCCGGCCACCCGGAAGCGGCCGCCCGAGAACTCGATATCCGCTTCCGCCGCCTCGAGAAAATGGCCGGCCAGCGCCCGGCCCTTGGCTATGACGGCGTCGCTGGTCACCGACAAGGCCGAGCCGACCATCACCGTCGAGCGCGAGGCGACCGTCGCCATGCCCGCGGGCGCCTCGTCGGAATCGCCGGCGATGAAGCGGATTTTATCGGACCCAATGCCGAGCAGCCCGGCCACCAGGGCGGGAAATACGGTGGCGTGGCCCTGGCCCAGGGGCTGCGAGGCCACGCGCATGGCGAGCATGCCATCCGCGTCGAAGCGAAGGTCGGCGGTTTCGACCATGAGGCCGCCGGCGATCTCCAGGAAGCAGCCGATGCCGATGCCGCGCAGTTTCCCCGCCGCCTCGGAGTCCCGGCGCCGTCCGGCAAATCCGGCCCAGTCGGCGCGGCTCAACGCCTCGTCCATGATCGCGGCGAACTCGCCCGAATCGTAGACCGGCCCAAGCGGCGTGGCGTAGGGCATGGCGCCGGGCTCGATCATGTTGAGCCGGCGCAAGGCGGCCGGATCGCGGCCGGTTTCGCGCGCCGCCTCGTCGACCAGCCGTTCGATGAGGTAGACCGCCTCGGGCCGGCCGGCGCCGCGATAGGGGCCGATCGGCTGGGAGTTGGTGAACACGCCGCGAATGGCGACGTCGATGGTCGGCGTGGTGTAGACCGAAGCCAGGCCGCCGCAGAAGTTTCGCGTCGACGGAACCTGTCCGGCGGCCCCGTAGTAGGCCCCGATCACGGTGTCGAGCCGCACCCTGAGCCCGATGAAGCGCCCGTCGTCGTCGAGCGCGAGTTCGCCAACCGAAACGCCTTCGCGCCCGTGATTGTCGGAGAGGAAGCCCTCGGACCGGGTGCCGCGCCATTTGACCGGCCGGCCCAGTTCCCTGGCGGCGTGCAGCAGCACCACGTATTCGGGATAGGGCTCGTTCTTGACCCCGAATCCGCCGCCCACGTCCGGCGTGACGACGCGCAGCTTTTCCGGCTCGATCCCGAGGACGCCCCGGGCGAGCGAGTTGCGCAAGCCGCCGACGCCCTGCGAGCCGACGATCAGGGTCAGCCGGTCGCGCGCCGCCTGGTATGTCGCCAAGGCACCCCTGGTTTCCATGGCGTTGCCCACCACCCTGGTATTTCCGAGGGTCACCTTCGTCACATGGGCGGCGCGGGCAAACGCCTGTCCTGTCCCGTCCCTGTCGCCGGCCGACCATTCGTAGGCCAAATTGTTGGGCGCGCCATCCCAGATCGCCGCTTCGCCGGTCCGCAGCGCCGCGCCCGGCTCGCTCACCGCCGGCAGCATTTCGATATCCATCTCGATGAGTTCGGCCGCGTCCTCCGCCTCGGCCAGCGTCTCGGCCACCAAGGCGGCGACCGGTTCGCCGACATAGCGCACCCGCCCGACCGCCAGGGCCGGACGCGGCGTTTGCTCGACATGCACCTCGCCGGCGAGCGGTACCGGGCATTTGAGGTCGCCGAGACCGGCGGTGCGCAAATCCTCGCCGGTGTAGATTGCCAGCACGCCGGGCGCCGCCGTCGCCGCGGCCAGGTCGAGGGATCGGATCTCGCCGTGGCCGAAGCTCGACCGCAGGAAGGCGACGTAGGCCTGGCCCGGCTCGTTTATGTCGTCGGTATACTGCCCCCGGCCGGTCAGCGCGCGGCCGTCCTCGACCCGGCCGCCGCCCTGCGCGCGGCCGTAGGCGGTGAAGATTTCGCGCTCGGTCATGGCGGGATCAAAATCGCGCTTCTCCAGACCCCCGAGTATAGGGCAATCCGGGGCCGCGCGATGCCTGAAACTGGCTTGCGAGCCGGGAATTTTGCCGCGCCGGAAGGAAATATCGCTCGGCGGGCGGCCAGAACCATGGAATCCATGGCTTGCGGGCAACCGCCGGAGCCTTTACGCTCTTGGCCAGTA
>CBDVDY010000179.1:0-5931 GCA_965372875.1 uncultured Alphaproteobacteria bacterium
CGCGTCTGGGTTGCCTCAACGCGCACGCCTCGTTGCTGCCGCGCTGGCGCGGCGCGGCGCCGATCCAGCGGGCGATCCTGGCCGGCGATACGGAGACGGGCGTCACCATCATGCAGATGGATGCGGGTCTCGACACCGGCGGTATCCTGTTGGCGGAACCCATGCCGATCGCGCCCGAGGCCACTTCCGGCACATTGCACGACGCGCTGGCGGCGCTGGCCGGCCGATTGATGGTCGAGGCACTCGGCGGGCTCGCCGCCGGGAGCCTGTCGCCCAGGCCACAACCCGATCAGGGCGTTACCTATGCCGACAAGATACGCGGCGACGACGCGCGCCTCGATTGGACACGCCCGGCGGCGGAGCTCGATCGCGTCGTCCGCGCATTCGCGCCCCGGCCCGGCGCCTGGTTCGAAGCCAGGGGTGAGCGTATCCGCGTGTTGGAATCCGGGATCGCCGAGGGACAGCGCGAAGCGGCGCCCGGAGCCGTGCTGGACGACGCGCTGACCGTCTCCTGCGGCGAGGGCGCGCTGAGGCTCGTTCGCGTTCAACGCGGTGGCAAGGCGCCCATGGAGGCGGGTGCCTTGTTGCGCGGCTTCGACATTCCGGCGGGGACGGATCTTATGTCGCCGGCCGGTAAGTAAGAAAACCACGGAGACACAGAGGCACAGAGAGATCCAATTGAGAATTGGCGGTGCACGGCGTTGGCCCCAGCCGCAAGGAAATGTAATTACAAAATATTTGCTCGGTATCCCGGGTATCGAATTGCTCTTGAATCTCTGTGTCTCTGTGTCTCTGTGGTTCAATTCCGAAGGAACAGGATCGCTGACTCGGTAATCAGCCGGATGTAACGATGACTCGGTACAAGCTCACGCTCGAATATGACGGCAGCGGGTTCGTCGGCTGGCAGCGCCAGGAGAACGGTTTTTCCGTGCAGCAGGCGGTCGAGGAGGCGGTGGAGAAATTCTGCGGCGAGCGGGTCACGTTGTTCGGGGCCGGGCGCACCGATGCCGGCGTTCATGCGTTGGGCCAGGTTGCGCATCTCGACATCGAAAAGGAAACCGACGCCGAGACCGTGCGCGAGGCGCTGAACCACCATCTGCGGCCGGCTCCGGCGGCGGTGCTGGCGGCCGAGCCGGTGGCGGACGATTTCGACGCGCGTTTCTCGGCCCGCTCGCGCAACTACCTGTACCGCATCGTCAATCGCGGCCCGCGGCTGGTACTGGACAGCGGGCGCGCCTGGCACGTCCTCGCCCGGCTCGACGAAACCGCCATGCACGAGGCCGCGCAATGCCTCGTCGGCAATCACGATTTCACCAGCTTCCGCTCGGTCCACTGCCAGGCCAAGTCGCCGGTCAAGACCCTCGACGCGCTGGAGGTGAGGCGCGAGGGAGAGGAGATTCGGATCACCGCCCGGGCCCGCTCGTTCCTGCACAACCAGGTGCGCATCCTCGCCGGCACGCTCAAGCTGGTGGGCGAAGGCAAGTGGAGCAAGGACGACGTTGCCGAGGCGCTGGCCGCGCGCGACCGCACCAGGGGCGGCCCCACCGCGCCGCCGGAGGGTCTCTATCTCGTCGAGGTGACGTACTGACGGCAGTCCGTTGCGGGTCCGTTCAGCCGGAGCCGCCGGTGCCGCCGCCGCTCAAATTGAGGGCGACACTGCCGATCAACACCGAGACCACGAGATCGAGGATCACCAGCCCGGCGGCCAGCCCGCCGCCGATGTCGAGGGCGACGCGGGCGATGAACCATTGGTAGGCCAGCAGCAGCATGGTGGTCAGGAAGAACGCGACCTCGATCGCGTCGGCCGGCAGCATCGTGGTGGCGACGACGGCGACCAGGAAAAACAGGCCGGCGGCGACGACTTGGGCCCAATTGTAGGCAACGATATAGCCGAGATAGGCCGGCTCGCGGTCGATTGCCTTGGCCATATAAAACATCACCAAAGGCCACGCGGTCCAGCCGGCGGCGTAGGCGATCGCCTTGACCAGCCAGAACCGGAGCCAGTCGGTCTCGTCCGCGCCGGGGCCGCCCTCGATCAGGACCAGCGCGACATGCGCCGGAGCGACGATCACGGCGGCGAAAAAGGAGTGCCAAAAACCTTCGAGCGAGGTGTCGAAATGTTGCATGCCGCCGCGGTCGAGCCGGGCCAGGCGCCAGGCGCCATACACCGAGTACACCACCTCGCGGACGGAGATCATGGAGCGGCGAAAAAGCGTTCGAGCACCGACTCGTATATGCGCGTCAGGGATTCGAGATCGGCGATTGCGATGTTCTCGTCGGTCTTGTGCATGGTCGCGCCCACCAGACCGAACTCGGCCACCGGGCAATGATCCTTGATGAAGCGGGCGTCCGAGGTGCCGCCGGTGGTGCTGAGCTCGGGCACGGCGCCCAGCTCGGCCTCGACCGCCTCGCTCAACAGTTCGGAGAGCGGCCCCGGCGGTGTCAGGAAGGCTTCGCCGCTGACATGGATGTCGAGCTCGTAACCGCCTTCTCCGGCCTCCTGGTCGAAGGCCTGGCGCAGCCATTCGGCGAGGCTCGCGCTGGTATGGAGATCGTTGAAGCGGGCGTTGAAGCGCGCCTCGGCCCGGGCCGGGATCACGTTGGTTGCCGGATTGCCGACGTCGATCGAGGTGATTTGCAGGTTCGAGGGCTGGAAATGCTCGCTGCCCTGGTCGATTTCGCCGGCCACCGCGTTCAGCATGCGGACCAGCCGATGGGTCGGGTTGTCGGCCAGATGGGGATAGGCGGTGTGGCCTTGGGTGCCCTCGACCGTGAGCAATGCGGTCAGGCTGCCGCGCCGGCCGATCTTGATCATTTCGCCCAGGTGCTGGGGATTGGTCGGCTCGCCCACCAGGCAGGCGTCGAGCGTCTCGCCGTTCTCGGCCAGCCAGTCGAGAACCTTGGCCGTGCCGTTGATCGCCAAGCCCTCCTCGTCGCCCGTGATCAACAGGCTGATCGAGCCCGGCGCCACCCCACCCCTGGCGGCGAGATAGCGCGCGGCGGCGGCGGCGAAACAGGCCACCGCGCCCTTCATGTCGGCCGCACCCCTGCCGTAGAGGCGGCCATCGACAAGCTTGGCCTCGAACGGATCGACCGACCAGGAAGCCGCGTCGCCCACCGGCACCACGTCGGTGTGGCCGGCGAAGCAGAAGTTGGGCGCCATATCGCCATGCCGGGCGTAGAGGTTATCGACGCGCGCCTCGCCCTCGCCGAAGGGCAGGCGGTGGCAGGCGAAGCCGAGCCCTTCGAGCGCGTGCGCGAGCACGTCGAGCGCGCCCGCGTCCGCGGGCGTCACGCTGGGGCAGCGGATCAGCGCCTGGGTCAGCTCAATTGGGTCTATGCTACCGGTCAATCGCGCAACAATTCGTTGATCGAGGTCTTGGCGCGGGTCCTTTCGTCGACGCGCTTGACGATCACCGCGCAATAGAGGCTCGGGCCCGGGCCGCCGTCGGCGAGCGGCTTGCCCGGCAGAGTCCCCGGCACCACCACGGAATAGGCCGGCACCCTGCCGAAATGGATCTCGCCGCTGGCGCGGTCGACGATCTTGGTCGAGGCGCCGATATAGACGCCCATGGACAGCACCGCGCCCTCTTCGACGATGACGCCCTCGGCCACCTCCGAGCGCGCGCCGATGAAACAATTGTCCTCGATGATCACCGGGTCGGCCTGCAGCGGCTCGAGCACGCCGCCGATGCCGGCGCCGCCCGATATGTGGCAGTTCTCGCCGATCTGGGCGCACGAGCCGACGGTCGCCCAGGTGTCGATCATGGTGCCGCTGGCGACGTGGGCGCCGAGATTGACAAAGCACGGCATCAGTACCACGCCGGGCGCGATGTAGGCCGAGCGGCGCACGATGCAGTTGGGCACGGCGCGGAAGCCGGCCTCGCGGAAATGGTTGTCGCCCCAACCCGCGAACTTGGACGGTACCTTGTCGAACCAGGGGGAATCGCCGCCCGGCCCGCCGGCGATCGGGCTCATGTCGTTGAGCCGGAACGACAGCAGCACCGCCTTCTTGGCCCACTGGTTGACGCGCCAGCCGTCGCCTTCCTTTTCCGCCACCCGCAGGATTCCCGAATCGAGCGCGTCGAGCGCCGCCTCGACGGCCGCGCGCACCGCGCCCGTACTGGCGGTCGATAATTCCTCGCGCGCCTCCCAGGCGGCGTCGATGGTCTTTTGCAGGTCGGCGGTATCCATGATCTCAATT
Source organism: uncultured Alphaproteobacteria bacterium (assembly GCA_965372875.1). Lineage (GTDB taxonomy): Bacteria > Pseudomonadota > Alphaproteobacteria > CBDVDY01 > CBDVDY01 > CBDVDY01. Next base: position 4,205 of record CBDVDY010000179.1, read on the forward strand.
TCGCGGCGGTGGCAAGTGGCCCGGAAGATGGGCCAGCCTCCCCTCGCCTGTCAACTTACCTATTGATTGCCGCCGATCAACCGGCGGCGGCGCGCGCCCGGACCACGGATTCGAGCCATCCCACCAGCTCGTCGGCGACGTGGTGGACGTAGGCGCCATCTCTGTCGCCGATCTCGGCGTACTCCGATTCCGAGCGCATCCAGATGGTGGTCATGCCCAGCGCCGCGGCGGGCTCGAGGTTTTTCGGGATGTCGTCGACCAGGGCGCAGGATTCGGGCGTGAGCGCCGCCGCGCGCACCAGCCGGTCGTAGGTGTCGGGATGGGGCTTGGGCAGGTAATCGGCGGCGGTGATGTCGAATATGGAATCGAAGTGATGGCCGATGCCGAGCCGGGCGATGACTTTTTCCGCGTGCCCGGCCGAGGCGTTGGTGAACACGTGTTTCGGCCCGTCGAGCCGGGCCAGCACCGCATCCAGCGCCGGGTCGCGGGGCACCGGGCCGTGGTCGATCTCGTGCACGTAGTCGAGGAACACGTCCGGGTCCAGCCCGTGCTCGATCATCAAGCCGCGCATGGTGGTGCCGTATTGGCGGAAATAAGATTTCTGCACAAGGCGCGCCTGCACCCGGTCGATGCCGAGGAAATCACTGATAAACGCGCCCATGCGCCGGTCGATCTGGGCGAACAGGTTGCAGGACGCCGGATAGAGCGTGTTGTCGAGATCGAACAGCCAGGTCTCGACATGGTCGAGCGCGGGGCCGTCCGGCCGGGTCTGCTGCGGGTCCGGCGAGGCGGGGGCGTTGGCGTCCATGCGGCCAATGTGGCCCGCCGCGCCGCCGGCGGCAAGGCCGTTGCCGGGGCCCAACCGTATCGCCTGGATTTCGTGGGTATTGGGTGCGGAGCGCCGCGCCCGTCCGGATTCGGGTTAAGCGGACATTAATGGCGCCTTCCCGTGCTGGCGGTGGGGATACCCCAGCAACCTACTTCCCACGGCCGGGAGCCAGCATGCGATGACCAAGCGGCGAGCCGAGGATGGCCCAGACGATGGCCGGTCGGACGGCCAGTCGGACGGCCAGTCGGATGCCCCGGCGGGTGGGCGGTCGTGCGGGCGCAAGCGTCCGCCGGACGCGGTCCTCGGCCTTGCCGCCGATGGCGCCGTTCGCGCGCTCAACGAGACGGCGGCCGATCTGATGGCTGCCGTCGAAAGCGGCGGCGCGCCCGAACTCGCCACAGCACTCGAACGGCTTCGCGGCGAGCGCGGCTGACCTTCGAGTCCGTCCCCATCGAGGGTAGCGACGGTACGGAAAGCGTAGGACAAAAGACTGGAGTTCAACAGTTCGGCGGGGTGAACGTGAGGTAATGCGAAACCGGTCGAGCCGGGGGTCGGGAAAACCCGTTTGGGTCAGGGCGCATGACAAGCGCGTGCTGTTGATTGGGTCTCGATCCGCAAATCGCATTAGGGCCAGCGGCCATTCACGCCGCAGCAACAGGCCGGACACATGACTGCACCCTGCCACATTGCATCAACGTCAAAAAAAAACCTTGCCAACAGGGAGCCGTCCACACATGACCCAGGATGTGTATAAACTAATTTTTGGAGACCGAGACGAAATATCGAGTCACAAGGCTGGCCTTGGCCGCAATAATGATTCGCCCACGTTCCCTTGCCGATTTAATAATTGCGCGGATGGTCCCGGCATCCGAGTTTTCACACGGCCTGGAGCCATTGC
>CBDVDY010000180.1:0-5915 GCA_965372875.1 uncultured Alphaproteobacteria bacterium
TCCCGCCGCCGCGCATGCGCCGTTCCCGCGCCAGCAACCAGCGGTCGTTCTTGAGGGCGACTTCCCGGTTACCGTCGCCGTCGCGATGATGCGCCATGCGTTCCGCTATATATTTCTCCACTTCGCCATCGGGTACCTCCACCAAATCGCGGTCGACGGCGGCCCGCAGCAGTGTTTCGTAAGCGACGCCGGGCTCGATCAAATCGGCTATGTCGGACAACATATCGCCACGGAACTTCTGATTGAATACCACCAGCCGGTCGTCGGAATCATAGATGCCGATGCCGTCGGGGCTGCTCTCGATCGCGTCCATCAGAAGCCCTCGCGCCTCGGCGGCGTGGCGCTCGGATTCCCGGAGTTGGGTGACGTCGATGCGCAAACCCGCCGTTCCGCCCGACGCGGTATTGTATTCCTTGATCTGGATTATGCGGCCGCCAAAGTCGTATTCCTTCGTCTCTCCGGGATTGCGGAAATCCTCGAGCCGTTGGGCGATCCAGGCTTCTTCCCGGCCGGCCGCCCCGGCCACCTGCCCACTGAAGGCGACGATGCGCGCCCATTCCTCGAACGACATGCCGGTCACAAGCTGCTTGGAGCTGGGAGTGAAATACTCGCGGTAGGTGCGGTTGCACAGCACCATGCGCTCTTCGGCATCGAAAAACAGGAAGCCCTCGGACAATGCGTCGATGGCTTCCTGGACTTGCGCTCGCGCCGCTACGGCCGTTCCTTCGAGCGCTGGAAGCTCCGTCGATCCGTCCTCCGTCGGGCCCGCACCGACAAGACTCTCCAGGTGCGCGATCCGGGAGCGCAAATCGGCCTTGCTCTCACCCTTTTTTGCCGGGCTCTGGTTTTTAAGCTCGTCCATGAAAATTTCCGTTGTCGGCGCCGACGTGGCCCCCTTGTGGTCCAACGGGACCGCCCAGGGAGATAATAGGCTCGGGCTGGCGCGCGGCAAGCACGAACCGGGCGCGGCGCGGTCATTATCGTTGTCCCGGGACCGTGGTCTGTGTTGGGATAGGCCGAACCCGCGTGGCCAAGAGGGGCACAATGACTGATATGGCGAAGAAAAAACGATCGAAAAATAAAGCCGCCGAGGCCGGGCCAAGCCTGCGCGGCTGGCTTGCCGATCTCGAGGCCGCCGGTCAACTGCGGCGCGTGGCGGCCGAGGTCGACTGGGACGAGGAAATCGGCGCCCTGGCGCGGATCAATCTGGGCATGGCCGGGCCGGCGCTGCTGTTCGAGAACATCAAGGACTACCAGGACGGCCGCTGCACGCAATTCATGACCTGCGGCTTGAGCAACACGGATCAGGTCCGCCTGCTGCTGGGCCTGCCGTCCGGGACCGGCGAAAAGGCGATCGTCCGGCATCTCAAGGACACCTACCGCGAACCGGTCGAGCCGGTGACGGTCGAGAGCGGACCGGTCAAGGAAAACATCCTCAAGGGCGGCGACATCGATCTTTGGGAGTTCCCGGCGCCCAAGTGGCACGCCACCGACGGCGGGCGGTACATCGACACCTTCTGCGGCGTGGTCACGCACGACCCGGCCACGGACCGGCCCAATATCGGCCTGTACCGCGGCATGGTTCTGGACAAGGCCAAGATCGGCAAGCTGCTGATCGTGACGCAGGGCTGGGGCGGCCATTTTGCCAAGCACCGGGATGCGCCCAGCCCCAGCGCCATGCCCGTCGCCATCGCCCATGGCTGGCACGACGTGATGCCGTTCTGCGCCGGCAGCCCGTTTCCCAAGCACGTCTGCGAATGGGACATGATGGGGGCGATCCTCGGCCGTCCGGTCGAGCTGGTGCGGTGCGAGACGGTCGATCTGCAAGTGCCGGCTTCGGCCGAAATCGTCGTCGAGGGCTATATCGACCCCGACCCCGAGACCTTCGAAATGGAGGGGCCCTTCGCCGAATATCCCGGCTATCTGAACGAAAAGGCGTCGCCCAAGCCGGTGCTTCGGGTGACCTGCATCACGCACCGCGACCGGCCGATCCTGCGCGGCGCGCTGGAGGGCGCGCGGCCGGGTTTCCCGAGCGAGGATTCGCCGCTCTGCGCCTATTCCTGGTCGGCCATTGCCTGGAACATGCTGGAGGATTCGGGCGTCGCCGGCGTGACCGACGTATGGATGCCGCCCGTCAGCACGGGCATCAATATCGTCGTGCAGATCCACAAGCAGTACCGCGGCCATGCCCAGCAAGTGGCGAGCGCGCTGTGGGGAACGTCGTCGGCGCAATGGTTCTTCAAGAACGTCATGGTGGTCGAGGAGGACATCGATATCCGCGACCCGGTGGCGCTCGACTGGGCCTTTGCCTTCCGGGTCAACGCCGGGCGCGGCGACGTGCTGAACTTCGGTCCGACCTTCGGCTCGTACCTCGATCCCTCGATGCCGGCGGACGAGGCCAACCCCGCCAAGTACGCCACCGGCAAGTGGATGCGGCTCCTGTTCGACGCCACGCGAAGCTGGGAATTCGAGCCGAACCCCCATTACGGCGGCCAGCGGTTCCCGCCGACCAACACCATCGATCCGGCGCTGGAGAAGAAGATCCGCGCGCGCTGGGCCGAGTACGGCATCGCGGAAGACTATATGCCGGACGAGCAGCGCGAGCTGCTGACGCTGGAACAAATGTCGAAAATTCTGCCCGAAGTGTAAGCGCGGGGGCGCCCGCTCTAGTCCGCCGGGCTTATGCGGGTGCCCGGCTTGAACAGCGCCCAGCTGAACCAGAACAGTTTGTTGTAGTGCGGCAACGGCGTCAGCGCGCGGTCGGCGAGGCTGCCGCCGCGCGCGGCCCCGGTGACGTCCCAGCGCGTATCGGTCTCCACGTCCCTGGCGACAATTCCGTCGCCGCCTTGCTCGGCGTTGAAGGTCAGGACATGGCCGTTCACTCGGCGCGAAAACACCGCGCCCATGTCCCGCGCCGCGTCGTAGAAAACGACGATCGGTTCACCGCCCAGCGTGTCGTTGACGACCGGCGTCTGGCCCAGCGCCTCGATCGGGTAGGCGCAGCACTCGCCGCCGCGCTCGACACCGAATACGAAGGACATCGCTGGCAGCCGCTTGTCCAGCTTGCCGCGGACACGGTGCCATGGCGATTTGCGGCGCGCCAGACGGTTGATCGGAATCAGCACCCCCAGCATCGCCGCGACCATCTTGTCGCGGAAGGTCGCCGCCGGCGCGTAATAAAGCTTGGTACGTGGGTAGAGCGCCTTCCAGTTCGCCCAACTGGCCTGCACCAGGGGAAATTGCTCCAGCGCCGCGCCCGTGTCGGGGCCGGCGATAACCTTGCCGTCGAGCTGCTGCAGGTAATTCCCGCGCGCCGCCTCGAGGTAGATGATGTTGTTGTTGTAGGCGGTGACGCATTCGAGGTCGAGCGGCCGGCCGTCGAGTTCGGCCTTGAAGGCCATGCCGCTGTTGCACAGGATGCAATAGGAGACGAAGAACCCGGCGCCGCCGATGTTGTCGGTAAAGAAATGCGGCCGGGCAATCGAATCGCGCGGGTAGGCGCGTGCCTCGCCGCCCACGACCATCCCCAGCACCGTGTCCTCGGGTGCGACCAGCGCGTCCGCTTCGCCGATATCGAGGAGTTTCGGTTCGCGCGGCGGGGTCATGACGAAGGGCACGTAGCCGCTCCAGAATGCGAACGCGAGCAGGCCGGCGGTGACGGCGACGGTGACCGGCCAGCCCGGCGCCGCCATGCCCAGCGCCGCCCTGAGCAGCACCAGGCCGAAACAGACGACCACCACCGCCCACAATTTATGGCGATGCCGATGGATCGCAATCTGCGCGCCGCGCGGCAGCATCAGCAGGTCGATGGTCATCGGCGAGAACGGCATGTAGATCGCCAAAGCCGTCACCACTCCGATGCCATACAGAATGGCGTCGAGATATCCCCCGACCGCGTTTTCCACCGTTCGCCTCTCCCCGTGCTCGGCGTCGTGGTTATTCTTGTCCGCAAAAACAATACGGGCAAACGCGTGCAATGCACGCGAAAAGTATTAGCGACTCGCGCGAAAGCGGGCGGATTGCGATCAAACAGTCGCGTCTTGCGAAGCGGACGGGCGGGCCTGGTACATGCGGAACAGCGCCAGCGCGCCCAGGGAAACGATCATCAGCACCGCCGCGTAGTACATCGGCGCCGCCGCCGCGCCCGAATAATCATAGCTCCAGCCGGCGACCGGCGGCAGGCCGGCCAGGCCCACGTACCACCAGGTATAGAACAGGCCGAGCCCGGTGGCGCGGTTCTCGGGCCGCAGAACCTCGATCGGCAGGGCGGCGATGATGCCGGCCGGAATGAACATGATCAGGCCGATGACGACGAAGCTCAGCACGTAAGTGGACGCCAGCGGCAGGGCCAAGGTCGCCAGGGCGCCGGCCAACGTGCAGGCCACGATGAACAGGTTGGGCCGGCCCCAGCGCAGCGCCAGGTAGCCGCCCAGCGGCACGCCGATGATGGCGAGCCAGGTGGCGAGGCTGGTGATCGCCGCGGCCTCGGTCAACGCCACGCCCTCGGTCTCCATGAAGCCCGGCGCGAAACTCACGACCACGACCCAGCCCGCGTTGGTCAGCGTCCACAGGATGCCGGCGAGGCTGACCAGCAAAATCTCGCGGCGCGACAGGCGGGACACCGCCGGGGCCAAACTCGACGCCTCGTCCGCCGCGCCGGCCGGCGTGGGCGGTCGGCGATACAGAACGGCGATGATCACGAAGGCGACGGCCGACAGCGCCCCGGTGGCGAGGAACACCGCCTGCCAGGAGACCTCCGACGCCAGCTCCACTTGGGTCACCAGCGCGATGCCGATGCCGATCGGCCAGCCATTGAGATACAGCGCCATCGCCAGGACCAGCTTGCGCCCGCCGAACCAGTCGGTCAGCATCTTGGTCATCAACACGAACTGCAGCACCACGCCGATCCCGGTGATCACCCGTCCGGCGACCAGCATGGCGTAGGTATCGCCGGCGCCGCTCACCCAGCCGCCCAGGGCCATCAGCGCAAATCCCAGCAGCACCAGCCGTTTCTCGCCATAGCGCCGTCCCAGGAACCCGCCGGGCAGCGCCACCACGATTCCCGGCAGCAGGTAAAGGCCGATGAGCGTGCCGATCATGGTGTAGTCGATGCCGAATTCCTCGACCAGGAACGGCGAAACCGACGCCACCGCCTGGAACTGGAAGCCCATGGCGACGCGCCCAAAAACCAGCACCGCCAGAATCATCCAGCGCTTGGACATCAATGATTTCCGGGATCGTGGTCGTCGGCGCCGGCGTTCCACGCCAGCCCGCCCCATGGATAAGTCATGTCCTTGGCCTCCCCCGAATCGCCGCCGATGCTCGGTGACCGCCGCGCGGCGTCCAATATTCGCCATGCGGAGCCCGATGCCAAGCTCGATATGCGGATGCGCCCAGACGCGGGGGTCGCCGGTTTAGCGCAGCAGCGCCGCGCAGGTGCCGGAGAGTTCGCAGGGAATGGGAAAGTTCGCGGCGGTGAAGTCGTTCGACAGCGTCAAGCTACCGGTGCCGTTCATGGAGAAGGAGTAGGCGATGATATAGGCGGCGGAGATCAGCACCGTGGACTCGCTGTTGCCGTTGAAGACGATGTCGTCCTTGGGCAGGTAGATGATGCCCGCGTATTGGACGCTGGTGCCGCCGCCAAAGGAATGGGTGTTTCCGCCGGTGTCGCCGGGGTCCCGGGTGAAGAGGATTCCGGCCAGCGTCCCCGACGTTGGCGGCGACAAATTGATCGCGCCGCCGCCCCCCATATCGACCGCCGCCGTGGCGCCCGTGAGGTAAAAGCTCACGCCGGCGCCCTGAATGGTCCCGCCGCCCGTAATCTTGAGCACGCCGTCCTTGATGACATAGATGCCCGGGTTCAGCGTCACCGTCGTCGACGAGCCGACGCTGATGCCGCCGCAATAGACGCCCGG
>CBDVDY010000181.1:0-5890 GCA_965372875.1 uncultured Alphaproteobacteria bacterium
CGCGGCAGTTGCCGTCGGCGCGGTAGCCGGGCTCGGGCGCGTGGCAGAGATGCGGGATCTCCACCCCCTCGCGCTCGGCGACCTGCCAGATGGACTCGCCGGGTGCGGCCTCGACCTCGTTGCCGTCGAGGGTGAAGCGGATGGGTTCGGCCTGACGCCCGCTCATCGGAGCTCCTCGGGGAAATGTTTGAGGACGGAGAATAACGGGTTGGCGGCGGCCTGTCCGAGCCCGCAGATCGAGGCGTCGGCCATGGCCCTTCCGAGCTCTTCGAGCAGCGCCGCGTCCCAACTCTCGGCCCGCATCAGCTTGACCGCCTTCTCGGTGCCGACGCGGCAGGGCGTGCACTGGCCGCAGCTCTCGTCCTCGAAGAAGCGCATGAGGTTGAGCGCCGCCGCCCGCATGTCGTCCCGGTCGGAAAGGATCACCACGGCATGGGAGCCGACGAAGGCGCCGTGTTCCTCCAGCGTGCCGAACTCGAGCGGCAGATCGCCCAGGGAGGCCGGCAGGATGCCGCCCGAGGCGCCGCCCGGCAGATAGGCCTTGAATGCGTGGCCGTCCGCCATGCCGCCGCAGAATTCGGCGATCAGCTCGCGCGCGGTGATGCCGGCCGGGGCCAGCTTGACGCCCGGCTCGCGCACCCGGCCCGAAACCGAATAGGAGCGCAATCCCTTGCCGCCGTTCCTTCCCTGGCCGGCGAACCAGTCCGCGCCCTTCTCGACGATGTCGCGCACCCAGAACAGGGTCTCCACGTTGTTGACCAGGGTTGGCCGGCCGAACAGCCCGACCCGGGCGACGTAGGGCGGGCGGTGGCGCGGCAGGCCGCGCTTGCCCTCGATGCTTTCCAGCATCGCCGATTCCTCGCCGCAGATATAGGCGCCGGCGCCCCGGCGCAGGACGATCTCGGCGCCCTCGGCCAGCCCCGCCGCCTCGATCCTTGGAATCTCGCGCAGCAGCAATTCGCGCACCTGCGGGTATTCGTCGCGCAGATAGATGTAGACGCCCTCGGCCTCGACCGCCCAGGCGGCGATCAGCATGCCCTCGAGGAAGCGGTGCGGGTCGCTTTCCAGGTAGTGCCGGTCCTTGAAGGTGCCGGGCTCGCCCTCGTCGGCGTTGACCGCCATCAGGCGCGGCCCCTTCTCGGCCCGCACGAGGGTCCATTTGCGCCCGGTCGGAAAGCCAGCGCCGCCGAGGCCGCGGAGCGCCGCGTCGTCCAGCACGCCGATGATTTGCTCCAGGGTCCGGGCGCCACTCCGGCAGGCTTCGAGCAGCGCGTAGCCGCCGGCCTGGCGATAGGCGTCGAAATCGGCGTAAGCCGGCGGCACCGGCGCCGTGCGCCCGGCCTCGATCGCTTCGGCGACCGTGGCGATGGTGGCCGGCGCCAGATGATGGTGGCCGATTTCCATCGCCGGCGCGCGGTCGCAGCGCCCCATGCAGGGCGCCGGCAGCACGCGCACGTCGGCGCCCAGCGCCGCCGGCAGATCGGCCAGCAGCGCCTTCGCGCCCATCATCTCGCAGGTCAGGCTTTCGCAAACCCGCACGGTCAGCGGCGGCGGCGGCGGCTGGTCGTCGCCCAGCACGTCGAAATGGGCGTAAAAGGTGGCTACTTCGTAGATCTCGGCCATCGCCAGCCCCATTTCCGCCGCCAGCGCCGCCAGATGCGCCGCCGACAGGCAATGGTACCGATCCTGGATCAGATGCAGGTGCTCGATCAGCAGGTCGCGCCGGCGCGGTCGATCGCCCAAGAGAGCGCGCACTTGGCCGAGCGCCGTCCCGTCGACCTGCCGGCCCTTGGGGCGCGGCGCCGCGCGCGCCCTGCCCCTGCCGGGGTGTCGGTGCCGTTCGAGACGGCCCCTGTTATTGTCGCTCACGGCCTTCCTCCCCGCGCTCCTGGGCGGATTCATCTATAGCAAATGCCCGGCGCGGGCAATTTGATTGCGGACCCAAGAGCGTGAACAGGCCCGTTTCCGCGCATTTCCCGCCTGCCGCCTCTACCGGCCGGTCAAAGAGTCTATACATCGCCACCGCCGCCGGGTTAGGGTTCGCTTGGTATACGAAATGCCAAATACATCGATGTTGGGGCGTGACAAGGGGACGCACGAAGGATTTACGCGCGACGCCCGAATCAACTAAGATCAACAAGCGCGAACCAACAAACTGGGAGGATACAATGAAGCATACAGCCAAATTCGGCATGCTGGCCCTGGCCGCCGGCCTGGTCTTCGGAATCGGCGCGATATCGGCGCCGCAATTGGCCGAAGCCGCCTGGCAGCCGAAAAAGCCGATCGAGTTCGTCATCATGGCGGGCAAGGGCGGCGGCGCGGACAAGATGGCGCGCCTGATGCAGTCGGTCGTCGCCAAGCACAAGCTCGCCAAGGTCCCCTTGATTCCGATTAACAAGCCGGGCGGTTCCGGCGCCGAAGCGTTGATACACCTGAAAAACGCCTCCGACCGCGACCACACCATTATGGTGACGCTGAACAGCTTCTACACCACGCCGCTGCGTCAACCCGGTCTCGGGATCGATATTTCGACCTTTGCACCGGTTGGGCGGATGGCCGAAGACAGCTTCCTGCTTTGGGTAAACAAGGATTCCGGCATCAAGAACGTCGACCAGTTCGTCGCCGCCGCGAAGAAAGCGGGCAGCGGCTGGATCATGGCCGGCACCGGTAAAGGCCAGGAAGATCAGCTTCTGACGGACTTCCTGAACAAGGCCTACGGCCTCAGCATGAAGTACGTGCCCTACAAGGGCGGCGGGCGCGTGGCCAAGGAGCTCGCCGGCAATAACGCCAACTCGACGGTCAACAACCCGTCCGAGCAGCTCGGCTTCTACGAGGCCGGGAAGACCGTGCCGATCGCCGCCTTCACGCCGACGCGCCTGCCGCTGTTCAAGGACGCGCCGACCTTCAAGGAACTCGGCAAGGACTTCGTCTATTTCATGCAGCGTAGCGTCGTTGGCGCGCCGGGCATGAGCAAGGAAGCCGCGGACTACTACAGTGCGCTCTTCGCCAAGGTCTACGCCACCGACGAGTGGCAGGGCTACATGAAGAAGAAGAGCCTGCGCGGTAAATTCCTCACCGGCGCGGCGCTCAAGACGTATTGGGCCCGCGAGAAGAGTATCCACAAAGCCATGCTGAAGCGGATGGGCGAAATCAAGTAGCCCAGGCTTTCGTTCGAGCATCGGCCGGGTAACGGGGGGAGGACCGCCGCAATGCGCGTGGCAGAGCTCGTCATGGGCATCGTGATGGGGGTCTTCTCCCTTTACCTGATGTGGAAGAGCGCCGAGCTTCCGATCGGCTGGATCGCCGGCGAAGGCCCCGGCGGCGGGGCCTGGCCCTTCTGGCTCTCGGCCGGCATGCTGGTTTGCTGCATCACGATCATCGTGCGATGGGCGCTGCGCATCGGTCCGGTGGCGCAATCGACCGAGATATTCATGGAGTGGCCGGCGGCCAGGCTGTTCCTGATCATTGCCGGCTCGCTGGCGGTGACCATCGGCCTGTTCCACATCATCGGCGCCTACGGCGCTATTCCGCTGTTCCTGATCTTCTACCTTCGCTTCCTGGGCGGGCATTCCTGGCGCCTGACCGGGGCGTTCGCCGTGCTGGCGCCGATTACGACCTTTCTGTTTTTCGAGATCGCCCTGCAAAAGACCCTGCCCAAGGGCTTCACCGATCCCCTGTTCATACCGATCTTCGCGATTTTCTATTGATGAAGCGGCGCGCCGGCGCATGCGGCCGCCCATCACCGAACCTGTCTCCGGATTCTGAGTAACGATGGAAGTTCTGCAACTCCTGCTCGACGGTTTCGCCGTCGCCTTCGAACCGCTCAACCTCGCCTTGGTCATTTTCGGCGTTACGGTCGGGCTTTTCATCGGCGCCATGCCGGGCCTGGGTTCGGTCAACGGCGTGGCTATCCTGTTGCCGATGACCTTCCTGGTGCCGCCCACCGGCGCCGTGATTTTCCTGGCGGCGATCTATTACGGGGCCATGTATGGCGGCGCCATCAGCTCGATCATGCTGGGGATACCGGGCGCCTCGACCGCCGTCGCCACGACCTTCGACGGACGGCCGATGGCGATGAAGGGTCAGGCCGACAAGGCGCTGATCGCGGCCGCGACCGCGTCGTTCGTTGGCGGCTCGATTTCGGTGGTGCTGTTCACCCTGTTCGCGCCGCCGCTCGCCGACGTGGCTCTCAGATTCGGCTCGCCGGAGATACTCACCCTGATGCTGCTCGCCTTCGCCACTTTTATCGGCTTGGGCGGCGACGACATCCCGAAAACGTTCTTCTCCATTTTCATCGGGCTGGTCCTGGGCTCGGTCGGCCTCGACATCATCAGCGGCCAGCCCCGGTTGATCTTCGGCGATATCATCGGCTTCATGCACGGCATCAACTTCCTCGTGCTGGCGATCGGCATCTACGGCATTGGCGAGATTCTGTGGACGATCGAGGAAAGCAAGGGCGACGTAATGATCTCGCAGGCGACGGTCAGTTTCCGCCGCATCGTCGACTCTCTGATCGATCTGAAGAGCTCGGCGAAGACCATGGTGATGGGGTCGTTCCTCGGCTACTTCGTCGGCATCCTGCCGGCGGCGGGCGCCACGCCCGGTTCGTTGATGGCCTATGGCCTCGCCAAGTCCATCGCCAAGGATCCGGACAGTTACGGCAAGGGCAACGTCGATGGCGTGGTCGCGCCCGAGGCCGCCAACAACGCCGCCAGTACCGGCGCCATGCTGCCGATGCTGACGCTGGGCATACCGGGTTCGCCGACCACGGCGATCCTGCTGGGCGGCATGGTGATCTGGGGGCTCGAGCCCGGGCCCATGCTGTTCATCGAGCAGAAGGAATTCGTCTGGGGCCTGATCGCCAGTCTTTATATGGCGAACGTTTTCGCGGTGTTGATCAACATCGCCTTCATCCCGGCTTTCGTCATGGTCCTCAAACTACCCTTCACCATCCTGGCGCCGATTATATTCGTGCTCTGCATTGTCGGCGGCTTCGTGCCGACCATGGACCTGCACGACGTATGGCTGATGCTGATCTTCGGCGTGGTCGGCTACCTCATGCGCAAGCTCGACTACCCGTTGGCGCCGGCGGTGCTCGCCATCGTCCTCGGCCCCTTGGCCGAACCGGCGCTGCGGCAGTCGCTGATCATCTCCGGCGGCTCGCCAATGATCTTCATCGAGCGGCCGTTCTCGGCGTTTTTCGTCGCCTGCGCCGTGTTGCTTTTCGCCCTGCCGGTGTTCATCGCGCGCCGCCGGCGCAAGCGGAACGAACCCGAGCCGTCCGGATAAGAGCGATATCGGCGAAATTGACTCGATTGAAATAGTATTGGTATTTTGTATGATGTATACCACGCCCTCAACGAACGCCTTATTTGCGGCCGGCGCGCGTGCCGGCTGGCGGAAACCCTAGGGGCGCGGGACATGGAAAGCGCGAGGCTCGTCGTGCAGCCCGTCGATGTGAACTACGTCCTCAAGGACAAGGTTTACGACGCGCTCAAGGCCGCCGTGACCGCGATGAACATCTATGCGGCGCCGGCGGAGCCGCGCCTCGACGAACGGCAATTGTCCGAGGATCTGGGCGTCAGCCGGACGCCGATCCGCGAAGCCCTCGCCCGGCTGGAACAGGAGGGGCTGGTCCGCACGGCGCCGCGCAAGGGCGTCTACGTGGTGCGCAAGTCCAAGCAGGAAATCCTCGAGATGATCATGGTCTGGGCGGCGCTCGAAAGCATGGCGGCGCGGCTCATCACGATCAATGCCGGCGACCAGGAAATCGCCACCCTGCGCACCTTGTTCGCGACCTTCGAGGGCGATCAGTCGCAAGCACGGATCGACGAATATTCCGACGCCAACATCCGCTTCCATCAGGCGATCCTGAAGATGAGCAAGTGCG
>CBDVDY010000182.1:0-5864 GCA_965372875.1 uncultured Alphaproteobacteria bacterium
TCGGCGCCATCGACATCGTCGAGAACCGCTTCATCGGCATGAAGTCGCGCGGGATTTATGAAACCCCGGGCGGCACGGTGCTGTTCCACGCCCGCCGGGCGATGGAAAGCCTGACCCTCGAGCGGGGTGCGGCGCACCTCAAGGACGAGCTGATGCCGCGCTACGCCGAGCTGATCTATAACGGCTTCTGGTTCAGCCCCGAACGCGAGATGCTGCAGGCCGCGATCGACCAGGCGTCGGCGCGGGTGGGCGGCACGGTGCGGCTCAAGCTCTACAAGGGCAACGTCATCGTCACCGGCCGCAAATCGCCGCTGAGCCTCTATGACGAGGACATCGTCACCTTCGAGGACGATGCCGGCGCCTACGACCAGCGCGACGCCGAGGGCTTCATCAAGCTCAATGCCCTGCGGTTGCGGCTGGGGAAGCGGGGGCGGGAGTAGCGCACCGCCCCGGCCAATGCGCTAACATCCTCGCCGGGGACGACAACTGGCGGGGAGGGGCTAACTCATGGCGGGACGCTGGAAGAACCGGCCGGAGGGTTCGAACTGGGGCGATTTCGGCGCCGACGACCAGTTGGGGCGGATCAATCTCTTGACGCCCGAGAAGCGGCTTCAGGGGGCGGCCGAGGTGCGCCAGGGTATTGCCTTCTGCCTCAGCCTGCCGCTCGACTATCCCGGCGGCAACGTGCTCAACCCGCGCCGCCATCCGCCGCGCCTCGAGCCGACCTTTACCGGCGGCGAGCCGCGCCTCAATTACCCGATCGGGCGCGACATCGCCGGCGCCACCGACGTGGTCAACGACGACCAGGCGCTGATCTGCCTGCAATATTCCAGCCAGTGGGATTCGCTCTGCCATGTCGGCGCCTGGTTCGACGCCGACGCCGACGGTTTGCCCGAGAAAGTCTATTACAACGGCTATCGCGCCGGCGAACACGTGGTCGGCCCCATGGATTACGACGGCGAAGGCGCGGTGGCGGAGGGCGAGGCCACGGGTGCGATGGCGCTCGGCATCGACAACATGGCGGCCACGCCGATTCAGGGGCGCGGCGTGCTGGTCGATCTTTTCGCCCGCTATGGCCGCGAACGGGTGCTGGTGGGACACGACGATCTGATGGCGGTTATGGACGAGGACGGCGTCGAGATCGAGCCGGGCGACATGCTGGTGCTGCGCACCGGCTTCGCGCAAGTGCTGCTGGAGATGAACCGCGAGCCCCGCGCCGACGTTCTGGATCGTAGCTGCGCGGTGCTCGACGGCCGCGACGAGGCGCTCCTGCAATGGGTCACCGAATCCGGTATCGCCGCCATCGCCTGCGACAATTACGCGGTCGAGGCTGTTCCCGCGCGCGCCATCGAGGGCGGCGGCCCGGCCCTGCCGTTGCACCAGCACTGCCTGTTCAAGCTCGGCCTGCCGCTGGCCGAGCTCTGGTATCTCGAGGAGCTGGCCGACTGGCTGCGGGCCAACGGGCGAAATCGATTCATGCTGACCGCGCCGCCGTTGCGCCTGCCCGGCGCCGTCGGCTCGCCGGTCACCCCGGTGGCGACGGTTTAGGCGCGATTATCCCCTGTTATCTTCCGCCGCCGGGCCGAGGCGGTCGAGGCGCAGCCGGTGGCGCGCGTCGGTCATGCGCCAGGCCCCGGCATAGACGGCGGCGAAGACGCCGAGCCCGGTGCCGCCGGCGATTAGGAACATCACCAGGAGCTGGTACTTGATGGCTTCCTGCGGCGGCACGCCGGCGAGAATCTGGCCGGTCATCATGCCCGGAATGGCGACCAGGCCCGTGGCCGCCATGGAGTTGATGATGGGAATCATGCCGCTCCTCATGGCCTCGCGCAGGCTCGGGCGCAGCGCCGTCCATTTGTCGGCGCCCAGCGCCAGGCGCGCCTCGATCGCGCCCCGCTCGCGCCGCGCCGTAATGGTCAGGGTGTTGAGGCCCAGCGCCACCCCGGTCATGGTGTTGCCCAGCACCATGCCGAGGAGCGGCAGGGCAAAGCGCGGGTCGTACCAGGGATCGGGCCGTACCTGCGTCGTCAGCGCGTAAAGCGTGACCAGCCCGGCCGCCGCCAGGACGGCGCTGGTGGCGATGCCGTAGCCCCAGAAGCCGACCAGCCGCCGCGTCTGCCGGGCCACCACTTCGTAGCCGGCGAAGCCGACCATGACCGCCACCGCCAGCCCGGTCCAGAGCGGTGAGGTCAACGCGAACAGTTTTTCCAACACCAGCCCGAGAAGCAGGAGCTGCACGACCATCCTGAGCGCCGCCACGAATATCTCCCTGCCGAGGCGCAGTTGCAGGGCGATCGACAGGCCGGCATGGATCAGCACCAAAAGCGCGGCAAGCGCCAGATCGCCGAATCCCAACGGGATATAGAGGGACGTGCCGATCATCGGGAGGCCTCCATCACACGTCCGACTCGCTGATCCTGCCGTCCTCGACCAGGAGCCGCCGCGCCGCGATCCGCTCGGCCAGCGCCGGATCGTGGGTGGCGATAAGCGCGGCCGCCCCGGCCGCGAGCCGCTCGCGGATCAGCCCCTCGACCCGCGCCGCCGCGGCCGCGTCGAGACCCGAGCTCGGCTCGTCGAGCAGCATCACTTCGGGCGCCTGCTCCAGCAGCCTTGCCAGCGCCAGGCGCTGGCGCTCGCCGGTCGAGGCGCGCGCCACCTGCCAGGCGAAGACATCCGCCGGCAGGCCCAGCGCGTCGATAATGGCTGCCGCTCCACTCGTGTCGGCGAAATGCGCGCCCACCCCGTCGGCCCACCAGCCGGACTCGGCCGCGAGATAGCCGACGCGCCGCCGCCAGGCCGGGCCGGACATGCTCGAACGCGGCTCGCCGCCGAGGCTGGCCTCGCCCTCGTTCGGGTCGAGATCGGCGATGGCGCGCAGCAGCAGCGTCTTGCCGGCGCCCGAGGGGCCGAGCACGGCCACGCACTCGCCGGCCGCGAGATCGAGATCGACCGGCGCCAGCCCGGGCCGCGCGAGGCCGCGAATTTTCAGCATGGCGTGGGGTCGGGGCTCATGCGTTGACACGTAAGGCCGCCCGCCCCTATCCCGGGAAGGAACTGACCCCGACGATCCATTCGTGGCCGAAGGCGAGGGCGGCGAAGATCGCCAGGCCCACGGCGACGTGCCGCCAGCGGATCTTGCCCCATTCGATTTTGGTGCGTCCCTGGATCGCGGCCAGGAACGGGATCGCCGAGGTGGTCAGCGCGAACGGCCCCCAGGCCGCCCCCTGGCTTTCCTCCCGCTTGCGGTCGATGAGCGGCATGCCGACCAGCGCGGTAAATGCCATCGCGCCGAACAGCACCAGCGACGCCTTGTCGCCGTTCGCCGGGATGTGCGAAAGCGCCCACAAGGCGATTCCCCACAACATCGGGTGACGGGTGATCTTGAGGATGCCGGGGGCGGGATCGCCGGCCCCGAGCCGGCTTTCCGACATGGCCATGGTCGGGTTGGGCGTCGTGAGGCCCAGCACCACCAGGACGATGGAGAACGGCATGGCCGCCCATATCAGGAGCCCGCTCCAGCCGGGCGCGGACCACAATTCCTCGACCGGGGCCGCGCCGTAGGCCCAGATCATCCAGCCCAGCGACAGCGCCGAGGCGAGCGAAAACAGGCCGGTATAGCCGCGCCCGCCCACGGCACGGACCAGCGAAGCGCGCAACGGCGTGCTCGACGCCATGTGGATGGCGATAAAAATCAGCGCGGGATAGATTACGTGGGAAACCGTCCCGACCATGGGCCGATCATGCCCTGCCACGGACTCGGCGTCCAGCCCCGGCGGGGCGGAGGAGCACGGGACCTAGGCGTCCGGCTAACCCTCCGGCACCTCGATGTCGTGTTGCCGGCAGGCGGCGGTGAGCGTGTTGGCGAGCAGGCAGGCGATGGTCATCGGGCCGACGCCGCCCGGCACCGGCGTAATCGCGCCCGCCACCTCGACCGCTTCGTCGAAAGCCACGTCGCCCACCAGCCGCATGCGCCCGGGCTTGTCCCGGGTCGGCGCCGGGATGCGGTTCATGCCGACGTCGATCACCACCGCTCCCGGCTTGATCCAGTCGCCGCGCACCATTTCGGGCCGGCCGACGGCGGCGATCAGGATGTCCGCCCGGCGGCATTCGGCGGCCAGGTCGCGGGTGCGCGAATGAGCCATGGTCACGGTGCAATGCTCGCGCAGCAACAGCGCCGCCATCGGCTTGCCGACGATGTTGGAACGCCCGATCACCAACGCCTTTTGCCCCGACAGATCGCCGAGCCGGTGCTTCAGCATCATCAGGCAGCCCGCCGGCGTGCACGGCACCAACCCCTCGCCGCCGGTCGCCAACAGCCCGGCGTTGACCACGTGAAAGCCGTCGACGTCCTTGGCCGGGTCGATGGCGTCGATCACCCTGGCGGAATCGATCCGGTCGGGCAGCGGCAATTGCACCAGGATGCCGTTGACCCGCGCGTCGTCGTTGAGCCGCGTGACCAGCGCCAGCACCGCGGTCTCGCTGGTGTCGGCGGCGAGCCGCTGGTCGAACGCCACCATGCCCGCCTCGGCGACCGCGCGCCCTTTGTTGCGAACATAGACCTGGCTGGCCGGGTCCTCGCCGACCAGCACCACGGCGATGCCGGGGGTGAGGCCGTGCGCAGCCTTGAGTTTGGCGGTCCGTTCGGCGACGCGGGCGCGCAGGCCGGCGGCAAACGCCTTGCCGTCGATGATATTCTCTTGCGTCATGCCGCTGGCCTCAATTTGTCCCATTCATCCAGGATTCGAGTTGCGCCATGAGGGCGCGCGTGTCGCCCGCCACGTGGAGTATTTTGCGCCGGCTGGTGGCGCCCCTGGCGATCGCGATTCGCGATTTGGCGACACCCAGTTTTTTGGCCACCAGCTTGACCAGCGCCGCGTTCGCCTTGCCGTCTTCGGGCGGCGCGGTCACCTGTGCCTTGAATGCGGTAGCACCGTCGGCTTCGCGCGCGACGGGGCCGATGCGGTTGCGGCTCGCCTTGGGCGTCAGACGGAGGGCGATGCGCACGCCGTCCCCGGCCACTTCATAGGGGGCGGCGGCAAACGGTGGGGAATCGTTAGCCAAACCGCACGGCGCCGCCCCAGTACTCTCTCATTAACGATTGAACGAACCAGATTAGCAGGATCAGCACCAGGACGGAAAGATCGATATTGCCGACGGTCGGCACGAACCGGCGAATCCGTTTAAGGGCGGGCTCGGTCAATTGATAGGTGAAGCCACCGACCATGTTGACGAAGCGGTTGTAGGTGTTGATCACGTTGAAGGCGATCAGCCAGCTCAGAACCACGTGGATGATGAGAACCCACCAATAGAGCTCGAGGATCGTGTCGATGAGCTGGTACAGCGAATACATGGGGCGATCCGCAATTTGTGGAAAACCGGCCAGACATTAACGTTTGCCGCCGGCCGACGCAAGATGGCCTCGACCATCGCGGAGGCGAACCGGGCGCTCGGAGGCACGCTCCGCCGCGAATCGGGCGTCGCCGCCGCGCTTGACAAGCCGCCCGGCGTGCCCACATTATCCGCGCCGGCCGGCCCAATCGCCGGGCCGCGCACCCCGCCCCTCAAATCCCTCGCGCTGGACCCTGGGGGCTTCCCATGGGGCCGTAGCTCAGTTGGGAGAGCGCAACGTTCGCAACGTTGAGGTCAGGGGTTCGATTCCCCTCGGCTCCACCATTCGCTTTCGAGCGAACCGGCAGCCACGGTTCGGCGTCGCAAGAGTGGCGCGTTTCCGGCGGGCCCGGCCGCCACGCCTGTCATATCTGCGGCAGAGAGACGCGCCTGTCCCCGAATTTCTCCCGAATCCGCCGAGCGTCTCTACGGGCGAAAATTCCGACCACAGTTTGGGATATGATCCGGGTGCCGGC
>CBDVDY010000183.1:0-5864 GCA_965372875.1 uncultured Alphaproteobacteria bacterium
GGACGCCAAGGAATTGTTCGACGTGCCTGTCGATAATTTTGCCCTGATCGGATTTGAAGCCGCGCGGCGACAGGCTAAGAAGGCTTGCGAAGCCGAAAGCGCCTCAAACGGCGCGCCATTGCGTTTCGGCTCACTCGAATTTCCCGGAAAAATCGGGACACACACAATTAAAAAGATACAAGAGATACAGGGACACACTTTAACGCGAAGCATTCAAATGGCGTGTGTCCCCGATTAATCCCGGCCCCCGGCATCCGCATTCACGACCCGGCCAGCGGCACCGGCGGTTTCCTGCTCGCGGCCTGTGAGTACGTGAAGGAGCTGACCGACGATCCCGGTCGGCTCCGCCGGCTGGTCACCAAGACCCGCGGCGTCGTCGGTGTCGCGTGGGAGACAGTTGCGAACTGGAATTAATAAAACACTACCGGGAATTCCAGCGGGATTGCCTGGTCGCAAAATTCATCCGCCCTGTCCGCGCCCGTCGTTGCCCGCCCGCCGGCACCCCGTGCCCGCCCGCCCCGGCCTTGCCAGCCCGCGCGCAAGCTGTCAAAACGGGACGCGCGGTGAAGGGGCCAACGGGGGAAAATGAGCTTGTCCGAGTCCGCCGGATTTCTCAGGAATCTGTGGTATTTCGCCCTGCCGGGCGGGCGCCTGGCGCGCGGCCGGACGCTGCCGAAGACCATGCTCGGCGAGCCCCTGCTGCTCGGCCGCGACCGGGCGGGCCGGCCCTTCGCGCTGGTCGATATCTGCCCGCACCGCGGCATCCCGCTGAGCTACGGCCGCTTCGACGGGGCCGAGATCGAATGCTGCTACCACGGCTGGCGGTTCGACACGGGCGGGCGCTGCACCGCCATCCCGTCGCTGGTCGAGGGGCAGACGCTCGACCTGTCGCGCATCGCCGTGCGCCGCTACCCGTGCCGCGAGGCGCAGGGCAACATCTGGGTTTACATGGGCGATGGCGGCGCCGAGGGGGGCGACGAACGGGGCGCGTTGCCGGAGATTCCGATGCTTGCCGACATGGCCGGCCGGCCGGCCCGGATCGCCGAGAGCATGCTGTTTCCCTGCGCCGTGGACCACGCCGTGGTCGGCCTGATGGACCCCGCGCACGGCCCCTTCGTGCACCAAGCCTGGTGGTGGCGGACGCGCAAATCGGTGCACGCCAAGGCCAAGAAATTCGTGCCCTCCGAGCGCGGGTTCACCATGGCGCGGCACAAGCCGTCCTCGAACTCGCGGGCCTACCGGCTGCTCGGCGGCAGGCCGGAAACCGAGATCCGGTTCCAGCTTCCCGGTGTCCGGCTCGAGCACGTGCGCGCCGGCAAACACGTCATGGGCGGGCTGACCGCGGTCACCCCGATCAGCGCCACCGAGACCGAGGTCAATCACGTCATCTACTGGACCATGCCGTGGCTGACCGCGCTGACGCCGGTGCTGCGGCGCTATGCCAGGGCGTTTCTCGACCAGGACCGCCAGGTGGTGATCAAACAGCAGGAGGGGCTGGCCCACGATCCGCGGCTGATGCTGATCAACGACGCCGACATGCCGGCCAAGTGGTACTACCAGTTGAAGCATGAACACGCCGCCGCCGAGGCCGAATCCCGGCCGTTCGAAAATCCGGTCGAGGAGCGGGTGCTGCGCTGGCGCAGCTAAAGCATTCCCTGCTTAGTCGCGCGCGGCGCCGGCCACGCGGTCGGCGGGAAAGGCCAGGGTGGCGGTGGTGCCGACGCCGATCTCGCTGTGCAGCGTCAGCGTCCCCTGGTGCAAATCGACCATCGCCTTGACCAGCGGCAGGCCGAGCCCGGTGCCCGGGTGGCGGCGGGCGAAGGCGCTGTCGACCTGGCCGAACGGCGTCAGCACCTTTTCGATATCGTGCTGCGCGATGCCGATGCCGGTGTCGGCGACGCTCAAGGCGATCTTGCCGTCCTCGCGGGTCTCGCCGTTGACCACGACGCGGCCGCCCTCGGGCGTAAATTTGATGGCGTTGGACATCAGGTTGATCAGCATCTGCTTGAGCATGCGCTGATCGGCGCGGAGCAGCGGCAAGTCGGGCGGCAGATTCGCGGCCAGAGTCACGTCGGACGCCCGGGCGCTTTCGCTCAACAGTTTCGCGCAGGAGGCGACGGTGGAAGCGATATCCACCTCCTCGTCGCGCAACTCCAGTTGCCCGGCCTCGACCTTGGCCATGTCCAAGAGGTCGCTGATGATGTCGAGCAGGTGGCGCCCGCTGTCGAGCACGTTGGTGACGTAGCCCTTGTAGCGGTCGTCGCCGAGCGGCCCGAACATTTCCCGCTGCAGCAGTTCGGTGAAACCGATAATGGCGTTCAGCGGCGTGCGCAATTCATGGCTGACATTGGCCAGGAATTCCGTCTTCGCGTGGGTCGACGCCTCGGCCTGGGCGAGCGCGATTTCGAGATGAAGATTCTTGTTCTTGACCTCCTCCAGGAGGTGCTGGAGCTTGCCCTGGGAGTGGCGCACGGCCTCTTCGGCCTCGAACTGCGCGGTAACATCGGTGCCGGTGCCGCGGTAGCCCACGAAACGGCCGCGCTCGTCGTCGAACACGGGCATGCCGCTCATATGGCAACGCCGGATCTTGCCTCGGTCGTCGCGCAACTCGAACGGCTTGTCGCGGAACGGCCGGCGCGACTGCACCGCCTCGATCACCGAATCCCGGCCGCCGTTATCGACCGGAGCGCCGATCTCGAACAGGTTCTTGCCGCGCAGCACCGCCGCCGGCCGGCCGAGAATTTCGGTAATCCGATCCGAAATGAAGACGATGACCGCGTTCTCGTCGGTCTCCCAGACCCAGTCCGAGGTGGCGCTGATGAAGTCGTGAAAGCGCTTGCGGCTTTGCTTGTAAAGGCTCTGGCTTTCCCGGAGAGCCTTGCTGAGCTGATCGATCTTGTCGGCGATGGCGTCGATGCGCGGGTCCGCCTCGCGGGCGCGCTTGGCGGCGTCCCTGGCTTCGGGCTCGTGGCGCGGGCCGCCGGACGCCGCGATCGCCGCGTCGACGGTCAGGCCGTGGCGGGCCGAGCCATCGCTGTCCGGATCGCGGCCGCCGCCGGCCGGTGGTGGTGTCCCCTGGATGTCTACCAACCGATTATCCCTCCTCGCGCCTTAAATCCCCGTCGCTTCGACTCATCCGTTCGCATATCCCGGCCGCATCAGGCACTGGCGTCCGCGAGTTCCCTGACCGCCTGTCGGTATCCCGTGTCCTGGCGCCAAAAGGCGAGCGCCCGCCGCGCATTCTTCTCTTCGACGGAATCGAAGAGCGCGAGTACGGGATTGATCGCCTGTGTCGCCTGGTTGCCGGCGCCCGGTTTGCGGGTCAGCATGAATACCGAGGCAAAATCCGCGCGCTCGAGCCCCACCGCCTTGCAGGCCACGGCAAGGGCTTCGCCGCCTGGATCGAAAACGATACGCTGGGCGGTCGCGACGTCAACATGGCCGAGCCAGGCAAGGCCGGCGGTAAACACCTGAATCTGGCCCTGGCGCACCGCGTTGACGAGAAATTTGACGGTGAGTTCCCCGGTCTCCGCCATGCGCTTCACAAGCCGCTGGCTCGCCGTGTCCCCGGGCCATTCACGCTCCATGCGGTCGAGGATGGTCTCGGTCGCATCGCGAATGTAGTCGTCGACCACGGCCTCGTCCATCGTGTAGCTCTTCATGATGTGATCCCGGAGAGCCGCCGAGACCCACCAGAACATGCGGTGGGCAAGCTCGGGCGCCAAATCGGAGCGCCGCAGCAACGGCTGCTGGAACCGGTCGACCCGCTTCGATTGCTCGACGATGAACTCCATGGCGTGACGCGATAGCGCGGCGTCCGTATTGCGGAGCAGCATCTCGACGACGTTTTCATCGCCCTCGTCAATCAGGGCGTCGCTGACATCCTCGCTGATCGCATCCCGCCCGGCGACCGCCAGCATATGTTCGTGGGTGCGGTGCTTGATGATTTCGATCAGGTCATTGTCGCGAAGCACGCCACTGCGCATCAGCACGGGGCTGGCAACCTCGATATCGTCGTTGGCCAGCATGACGATAAGATCGTGCGGCGCCGCGTCGATTTCAGCCAGCCGTTCGGAGAGTTCGCGGCGCACCGACATTTCGACGTCATGCACCAGTTTTGTCAGGATATCGGACATCAGCGCGGTCTCGCGCTCGGTCAATCGTCCCGCCGACGACAGGAAGAGGTGCGAAATATTCTCAAGCAGGACGCGACGGTTTTCTTCCGTCTTGTCGTGCGCCAGCTTTATCAAACTCTTCAACTGTTCGGAATTGTCCGTCGCCATCTCGATCCCGGGCAAACGTTAACCGCCAACGTTCTCGGCGGATTTTCCTTAACAATTCGAAAAACCAATGGAATCAACACGCAACGCCACCGGTGAGCGCCGCGTATATTGCTCATTTCCACCTTCCAATGCAACTTAATTACTCGGCACCTCCAAAACGCGTGTAATTATTAATTTGTATTGCCGCGCCACCAGCTATTGACCTAAGCCTGCAAAAACCAGGCGGCCCCGATTGCACAGTTACTCAATCAATATCTTACTCAATTCTTAATTTTATTGGTCCGGGCGGAAAAGGCTAGCTAGGATTTGGGCGTCGGAGGCTCTTTGGGCTCAATGGCGCCGCCGGCTTCTTTCCAGGCGGCGAAACCCCCGGCAATATGGCTCACCGGCGAGAGGCCCATTTCCTGTACCGTCTTGGCCGCCAGGGCGGAGCGCAGGCCACCGGCGCAGTAAAATACGAAGTGCTTTCCCGACGCAAAAATCTCTTTGTGATAGGGGCTTTCGGGGTCGACCCAAAATTCCAGCATGCCGCGTGGCGCGTGCAAGGCGCCGGGAATCTTACCGTCCCGATATAGCTCGCGAATGTCGCGGATATCGACCAGGACAATTTCGGGTTCGTCGCGCCGGGCCATCGCCTCGGCGGCGGTCAGCGTCTCTATCTCCGCTTCGGCCTCGGCCACCAGATCCTTGATGCCCTTTTTCATTGCCATCTCGTTTATCTCCTGTTCGCCGCTCGCTATCCAGGCCCGCCGCTACCGCGGGCGCATGCTCGCGCGGAAACGGCCATTTGGCCCGTGTACCGTGCCTTACCGGGCGGGCGAGACGCCCCGGCGTTATCGATTTTGTAATCATATTCTAATCAAATTAGCCCGGCTTCGGAACAACATAGCGGCCGGGCGAGACCCAAGCGCAAACGGCCGTGATCCCTATCACCGTGCGGCAATAAAAATGTTAATAGCAAACCATGTTCCGCGCGCTGCTGCTCGTTTCGCGTAGGTGACGCGCGATGCCGGGTACGACGCGCGGTTCCCCCAACCTGCCCCCGATCGCCAGCCGGATCCGCCGGCGCGCGGCGCTCGCGGCTTTCGTGCTCGTCCTGCTGGCGGGATCGGTAGTCCTGTACCCGCAATACCGCAACCGGAGCGAAAGCCTGGCGGCTGGGCTGGAAGCGAACGGAAGGGCCCTGATTTTATCCTTGTTGCGGCTCCATGGTGAATCCGGATCGCCGGAACAGTTGGCGGCGGCCGCCGCGAAACTGGCCGGCAATACAGTCCTCGCCGGCGGCACCATCGTCACCGCCAACGGGTTGCCGTTGGCAAGCTTCGGCGAGCCGCCGGACTTGCTCGGGACTGGGCCAGGCGACCGGGCAGCGCCGCGCGGCCGCAACGAGGAAGAATCCCGGTTTGAGTTCTACTGGTCGGCCGAGACATTGTCGGCGCCGGTGGGCGTCATCGGCCGTCTCGATGCCAGCGAACTAGTCGAGGTCCGGCGCGGCATATTTTTGCGCTACATAGCCATCGTATTGCTTGCCGCGGGGTGTGCCGCCGCCGGAGCGGCGCTGGTGCTGGGCGGCGCCAACAG
>CBDVDY010000184.1:0-5850 GCA_965372875.1 uncultured Alphaproteobacteria bacterium
CCCTCGCATCAGCTCGGGCGCGCGGTCGCGCTTGCCAGACAACGATGAGCCGAGCTCATCGCCGTCTGGTGGGGATGTAGGGGCGGGTTTCAAACCCGCCCGTACGTTATAGCGGCGAAAAAGCGCCGCTACTCCGCCGCCTGGGCCGGGAGCTCGGGCCTCGTCTGGATCGCGGTACGGATGATGGCGGCGATGCGTTCGCGTTCCTCGCCCTCCAGTATCATGCGCGGCGCCCGCACGAACTCCGAGCCGAGGCCGGTCATTTGGTTGGCCAGCTTGATGTATTGCACCAGCTTGGGGTGTGTATCCAGGTGCAGCAGCGGCATGAACCAGCGGTAGAGCGCGCGCGCCTCGTCCATGCGGCCGGCAACGGCAAGCTCGTAAAGCCGCACGGATTCGGCCGGAAACGCGTTGACCAGCCCGGCGACCCAGCCGACCGCGCCCAGCATCAGGCTCTCGAGCACGATGTCGTCGACGCCGCAGAACAAAACGTAGCGCTCGCCCACCAGGTTGGCGATATCGGTGAGCCGGCGCGGATCGTCCGACGATTCCTTGATCGCGACGATGGCATCCTGGTCCGCCAGTTCGGCGAACATTTCCGGCGTGACGTCGGTGCCGTAGCTCACCGGGTTGTTGTAGATCATGACCGGCAGCGCGCTGGCCGTCGCCACGGCGCGGAAATGGGCCAGCGTCTCGTCCGGGTCGGTCTTGTAGACCATCGGCGGCAGCGCCATGATTCCGGCCGCGCCCAGCCGCTCGGCGTCGCGCGCCAGTTCGATGGCCTCGCCCGGCGTGTATTCGGCGACGCCCGTAAGCACCGGCACGCGGCCCCCGGCGGCGGCGATCGCGGCGCCGATCACCGCGCGCTTCTCGTCGGGCCGCAGCGAGGTGTTCTCGCCCAGGGTGCCGAGCATGACCAAGCCATGCACGCCGGCCTCGATCACCGCCTCGACATGGCGCGAGGTGCCGTCGAGATCGAGCGTCCCGTCGTCCCGGAACTCGGTCATCAGCGCCGGAAACACGCCTTTCCAATCGACTTGCATTTTCGCCTCCCTCGATACCGGCCCGCCCATGACCGTGCCATTTGCCATGCGGCCGCGTCAATGGAGCGTTGCGCGCGGCGCGGCGGGCGCGGGCTTTCGCCGAAAGCACGACTCGCGTACAACCGGTGGCATGATATCGCGCGCGGCGTCCGCCGCATCGTCCACCGGAGCTTCATCGCCGCACGCGCGCCGCCTGGCGCTGGCGGTGCTGTTCGCCGGCGTGATTGCGCTCGGCGGCTCGGGCGTCTGGGTCAAGGTCTCGGAAATCGGGCCGTCGGCCACCGGGTTTTACCGCATGGCGTTCGCCGTGCCGGTTTTCTGGATGTGGGCCGCGCTGGCACGCCGGGGCGATGCCGGAGGCACGCGGGCCGGGCCGGCGGGCCGGCTCGACTACGTGCTCCTCGTCGCGGCCGGGCTGATGTTCGCGGGCGACATCGTGACCTGGCACTGGGCGCTGAAATACACCTCGGTCGCCAACGGCACGTTGCTGGGAAATCTTGCCGCGATCTTTGTCACCTTCGGCGCCTGGGCGCTCTATGGCGAGCGGGTGACGCCGGTCTATCTGGTGGGGCTCGCCGTCGCCATCGCCGGTGCCGCGGTGCTGATGGGCGACAGCCTGAGTTTGAGCCGGGCGAATTTTTACGGCGACGCCCTGTCGCTGGTGACGGCGCTGTTCTACGCCGCCTATCTGCTAATCGTGGCGCGGCTCCGGCGCAATCTGTCGACCGTGACGATCATGAGCTGGAGCACCGCGATCACGGCCCTGGCAATATTGCCGGTGGCGATCGTCTCGGGCGAGTCGCTGGTCGCACCCACATGGGCGGGCTGGGCCATCCTGCTGGGCTTGGCGCTGGTCTCCCAGGCGGGCGGGCAGGGCATGGTGGCCTACGCCTTGGCGCATCTGCCGACGGGGTTTTCGTCGGTGGCAATGCTGGTACAGCCGGTCGCCGCCGCGATCATCGCCTGGGCCGTGATCGGCGAGGCGCTCGGCCCCTGGCAGGCCGCCGGCGGCGCCATCGTACTGGCTGGCATCCTGCTGGCGCGGCGGGGCAGCCGCGATGTCTGAGGCCAGAGGACAGGCGCCCGCACCCGCCCCCACACCCACACCCGCGCCGGCCATGGCCTGGCTGGTGTTCGGGCTGGGCGCGCTGTATTTCGCCTACGCCTGGGTGCAGCGCGTGGCGCCGGCGGTGATGGTCGACGGGCTGATGCGCGATTTCGCCGTCGGCGGCGCCATTCTGGGCAACCTCTCGGCCGTCTATTTTTACGCCTACGCCGGTATGCAGCTGCCGGTCGGCATGCTGATCGACCGCTGGGGGCCGCGCCGGATGCTGGGGTCGATGGCGGCGGTGGCCGGCCTCGGCGGCCTGTTGTTCGCCACGGCCGAGGGGATCGGCGCGGCCTATGCCGGGCGGTTCCTGGTGGGATTCGGCGCCGCCTTCGGTTTCGTCGGGGCGCTGACCCTGGCCACCAACTGGTTCCCGCCGCACCGCTTCGCCATGTTGGCCGGCGCCGGGATGATGGCCGGCATGCTGGGCGGCGTGATCGGCCAGGCGCCGCTCGCCGCCCTGGTCGAGGAAGTGGGCTGGCGCACCGCGCTGATCGGCACCGGCCTGTTCGGCTTCGTGCTTTCCGCGCTGATCTGGCTGATCGTGCGCGACCGGCCGCCGGGCGAGGCTGTAACCGGCGCGGCCCCGGCGAAAAGCGAATCCGACTCCCGGCCCAGCGTCTTCGCCGGTCTCGGCGGGGTGACGACGCTGCCGGCGAACTGGCTGCTGGCGATTTTCGGCGGGCTCGTATCGGCGCCGCTGCTGGCCTTCGGCGGGCTCTGGGGCGTGCCGTATCTGATGCGGGTCTATGGCGCCAGCCGGCCCGCCGCCGCGCTGACGGTCTCGCTGATGCTGGTCGGCTGGGCCGTGGGCAGCCCGTTGATCGGCTGGCTGTCCGACCGCATGGGCAAGCGCCGCGCGCCCATGATCGTGGGCGCGGCGATCGCGCTGGCGGCGCTGCTGGCAGTGCTCTACGTGCCGGGACTGCCGCTGCCGGCGCTGGGCGCGCTGTTGTTCCTGAGCGGCGCCGGATCGGCCTCGATGGTGATCTGCTACGCCTTGGCGCGCGAGATCAACCCGGCGCAAGCGGTCGGCACGGCCTACGGTTTCGTCAACATGGTGGTGGTGGGTTCGGGCGCCGTCTTCCTGCCGATCATCGGCTGGCTGCTCGACCGCAACTGGGACGGCGCCATGGAAGCCGGGGCCCGGGTCTATTCCCAGACCGCCTACGATGCCGCCTTCGTGGTGCTGCCGGGAAGCCTGGCGGTCGGGCTCGTCGTCGGGCTGCTGGTGCGCGAACCGCGCGGTTAGCGGCCGCTCATTTTCGCCGAATCGGCGGCGGCCCATTCTCCCGGCCGGCCGGATGGATTTCCTCGTCCGATCCACGTACTCTTTGGCCTTCCTGAACCCTGCGCTGGGGGGCGCATGCCGCAGCAGAAGGTCACCCGCAGACTGGCTGCCATCCTGGCCGCCGATATGGTCGGTTACTCGCGTCTCATGGGCGAGGACGAGGAGGCGACCCTTGCGGCCCTCACCGACCGCCGCGCGGAACTGATCGATCCCAGCATCGCCGAGCATCGCGGCCGGGTCGTCAAGACGACGGGCGACGGGCTTTTGGCCGAGTTCGCCAGCGTCGTGGACGCGGTGCGCTGTGCGGTGGCGATTCAGGAAGGGTTGCGGGAGCGCAACGCGGAGGCCTCGGACGGCCGGAAGATCGAATTTCGCATCGGCGTCAATATTGGCGACGTGATCGTGCAGGACGACGACGTGTTCGGCGACGGGGTCAACGTCGCGGCGCGCCTCGAAGGTCTGGCGGAGCCGGGCGGCGTGTGCGTCTCGGGTGGCGTGCACGATCAGATCAAGGGCAAGCTGGATATCGCTTTCGACGATCTCGGGCCGCAAACGCTCAAGAACATCGCCGAGCCGGTGCCGGTCTGGCGCTGGCTGTCGGACGCGGCCGACGAAGCACGCCCGACGCTCGCCCTGCCCGACAAGCCGTCGATCGCGGTGCTGCCGTTCGAGAACATGTCGGGCGATGCCGAGCAGGACTATTTCGCCGACGGCATCACCGAGGACTTGATCACGGCTCTGTCGCGTATCCGCTGGTTCTTCGTCATCGCCCGCAACTCGACCTTCGCCTACAAGGGGCGAAGCGTGGATATCCGCGACGTCGCCCGCGAACTCGGCGTCCGCTATGTCGTCGAGGGCAGCGTGCGCAAGGCGGGCAACCGGGTCCGGCTCACCGCGCAGCTCATCGATGGAGCGACGGGCAATCACGTTTGGGCCACCCGGTACGACCGGGACCTGGAAGACATATTCGCGGTCCAGGACGAACTGACGCAAACAATGGTCGGCGCGATCGAGCCCGAGTTGAGCAAGGCGGAACAGGAACGCGCGAGACTGAAGAAGCCCGAAACCCTCGATGTCTGGGATATCTATCTGCGCGGCATGTCGGCGCTCAACGCGCTGACCAGCGAAAGCCTGGTCGAGGCCGAGCAGACGTTCGCTCGGGTGATCGAGCTCGATTCCGGCTATGCCGCGGCATATTCGGGGCTTGCGGAGGTGCATTATTATTACCTTGTGCTGGGGTTGGCCGAGGCGCCCGATGCCGCGCGCCAAGCGGCGTTCGACGCCGCGCGCCGCGCGGTGGAGCTCGACCGCGAAAACGCGGGTGCGCACTGCACGCTCGGCCGGGCACATTTGATCAACCGGCGGTTCGATGAATCCGTGTCGGAATTTCAGACTGCGCTCGAGATCAACCCGAGCCACGCCCTGGCGCAATATGGCTTGGGCGCGACGTATGTATTTAATGGCCAATCCGAAATCAGTCTGCCGCACCTGGAGCAGGCGATCCGGCTCAGCCCACAGGATGCCAACATGGGATCGTTCCTGGTGCGGACCGCTCAGGCGCACCTGCACATGCGCGATTACGAGAAGGCCGTCGAATGGGCGCGCAAGGCGCTGCGCCTGCCCAGCGTCCAATGGTCGAGGCAGATGATTCTCGCCTCGGCGCTGGGACAGCTGGGCAGGACCGAGGAGGCGCGATCCTCCATCGACGAGCTGCTGCGGCAAATTCCGCGCTTCTCGGCGGCCTATATGCTCGACTTTTCGCCGATGGTCGAAAACCAGGATTTCCGGCACATGGTCGACGGCCTGCGCAAGGCCGGGCTGCCGGGGTAGTCGCCAGGCCGAATGATTTCCGCTGCCGGGAAAACGGGCGAGTTGCTCCGGCGATTCGGGTCAGCGGCTTGACCGCGTTTCGGCGGCGCCCCCGTCGAGCAGGTAGCTGCTCAGCGTCAGCACGAATCCGAGGCCGACGATGGCCAACAGGATCAGCATCATCGGGTCTTCGTAGACCACGTAGAACGCGGCGAAGCCGGCCAGAAAACAGGCTCGGACAAGCAATGTCGTGCGATAGAACTCGGTCGCGCGCCGTCTGATGATTTGGCCGACGAAGATCGCCAGGCCCACCATCATCAGCCCCAGCAGCCGGAGCATCAGGTCGCTATAGGTTCCGTTGGACTGGAAGAGTGTCGCCGCCGTTTGCGGTGCCGCGAGGAAGGCGAGCCCGCCAACCGACAGATAGCCCACAAGGTAATGCAGGCTGAGCCAGGTTTTTCGCATGGAACCCTCCCGTATCGTTTCGAGCCGTCGCCGGGCGGCGCGACGCGTCAAATACGTGTATATACATCTATAAAGCCGCGGTCAAGACAGCCGGGAGGCGGCCGGTCCCGCCCGGCTACTCCACCCAGGCGATG
>CBDVDY010000185.1:0-5839 GCA_965372875.1 uncultured Alphaproteobacteria bacterium
ACACCCCCAGTGTAGCGCGCTAACCTGGCTGCGCCACGCTCCGTTCCATCGCGCCGGACTTTAGCGGCCGTTGGGCGGCGGCGCAACGCCGTAAATTCCCGGCCGGATCCCCGCCAATGATTGCTTACCGGTCGGGGCCTAGTCGCGGATTTCGCGCAGCACCGCTCGCAGCTGCACCAATTCCTCGAGGACCGATTCGAGTTGTCCGCGGATCGGGCCGGTTAGCCCCGAATCGCCGGTATCCTTCTCGCCGCCGGCGCTTTGCGGCCGGCTCGCGACTTCTTTTGGCTGGCCGCGCTTGGTGCTCCGTTCCGATACCGCCCTGGCGCCGCCCTCGCGCAGCAGTTTCTGCACGCCCTTGATCGTATAACCTTCGGTATAAAGGAGATCACGGATCCGGCGCAGCAGATCGACATCGCCGGGCCGGTAGTACCGGCGCCCGCCCCCGCGTTTCAGCGGGCGGACCTGCGCGAATTTGGTTTCCCAGAAGCGCAGCACATGCTGTGGCACGTCGAGTTCGCGCGCGACCTCGCTGATCGTGCGGAACGCCGCCGCCGATTTGACGACGCGCCGGGCCGGCGCCGAGCGGCGCGGGTCAGCCGCGGTGCTCATGATCTGCCGCTAGACGCTCCCGACGATCCGGTCAGCGCCGAGTTGATTCGATTCTTGAGAACGTGCGACGCGCGGAACACCAGAACCTTGCGCGGCAGGATCGGAACCTCCTCGCCGGTCTTGGGATTGCGTCCCGTGCGCAGACCCTTTTGGCGCACGATGAAACTGCCGAAGGACGATATCTTCACGCCGTCGCCGGACATCAGCGCGCGGGAAACCTCCTCCAGCACCGATTCGACGAGCGAGGCTGATTCGTTCCGGGACAACCCGACTTCCTGGTAGACCGCTTCGCCGAGTTGCGCGCGGGTTACCGTTCTACCTGCCATTATTGACCTCCCTGTGCCCTTGCCTTGACGGTAACGCGCGCGCATAAACCCGTCAATTACAAAGGGATGCGATTCGACGTTAATACGATTTCGTGATCGAATCCAAATCTTACCAGCGGACCAGGCTGGAGCCCCAGGAAAGACCGCCGCCCATCGCCTCGAGCAGCAGCAAATCTCCCCGCTGGATGCGGCCATCGCTCGCGCCCAGGTCGAGCGCAAGCGGTATGGAGGCAGCCGAGGTATTGGCGTGATCCTCGATCGTGAGAATGATCTTTTCGTCTCCGACTCCGAGCCTTTTGGCCGTGCCGTCGATGATGCGCTTGTTGGCCTGATGCGGCACGAACCAGTCTATATCGCTGGCTTCCAGGCCGTTCGCGTCGAGCGCCTCGACAACCACTTCGGTGAGCTTGACGACCGCGTGGCGATAAACTTCCGGTCCCGACATACGCAGATAGCCGGTTGTTTGGGTCGAGGACGGTCCGCCATCGACATACAGCAAATCGTATAGCCGGCCATCGGTGTGCAAATGCGTCGACAGCACGCCGCGCTCTTCCGCCGACCCGTTGCTGGGCTCGGCCCGCATTACCACCGCGCCGGCGCCATCGCCAAACAGCACGCAGGTCGACCGGTCGTCCCAGTCCAGGATGCGCGAAAATGTCTCCGCGCCGATCACCAGCGCGTTTTTGGCCTGCCCGACCTTGAGAAAATTGTCGGCGACGCCAAGCGCGTAGACGAAGCCCGAGCACACCGCCTGGACATCGAAGGCGGCGCCCCCGGTCATGCCGAGTTGCGCCTGAACGCGGGTCGCCGTCGCGGGAAACGTGGAATCCGGTGTCGACGTCGCCAGCACGATGAGGTCGAGCTCGTCGGCCGCGACGCCGGCGACGTCCAGAGCCCGTCGCGCGGCGTTAACGGCGAGGTCCGAGGTCATCTCGCCGTTCGCGGCAACGTGGCGGCGCCGGATTCCGGTACGCGCATGGATCCATTCGTCCGAGGTGTCGATGCGGCGGGCCAAATCTTCGTTGGTGACCACTTTTTCCGGCAGGAACGACCCGCTTCCCAGGATTACCGAACGGTAAAGGGTCACTGGGCGGCCGCCCTTCCGGGGACATGACCCTGCGCGTCCAAGCTTTCGATCTCCGACCGGATTGTTTCGATGAAACCGTGCACGGCCATGTCGACGGCCTGGCTGATCGCATTGGCGAAGGCCAACGGATCGGAGGCGCCGTGGCTCTTGACCACGATGCCGTTCAGGCCGAGGAATACGGCCCCGTTATAACGCCGCGGATCGATGCGCGCGCGCATCTTCTTGAGCGCCCGGCGGGCGAACAGATAGCCGATGCCCGCCATCGCCGAATTGCGAAAGGCGCGGCCAAGGAACTCGTTGATCAGCCGGGCCGTGCCTTCGGCCGTCTTCAACGCGATGTTGCCGGTAAAGCCGTCGGCGACAATGACGTCGACGGTGCCCTCGGCGATGTCGTTGCCCTCGATGAACCCATGGAAGCGCAACGGCAGGTCGACCTCGCGCAGCACCGCCGCCGCCGTGCGTACCGATTCGTTGCCCTTCATATCCTCGGCGCCCACGTTGAGGATGCCGACCGTGGGCTGCAGCGTTCCAAGTACCGTGCGCGCGAATACCTCGCCCATGATGGCGAACTGGATGAGATTTTCGGCCGAGCACTCGACGTTGGCGCCGAGATCCAACATCACGCTTTCGCCCCTCAACGTCGGGAAAAACGATGCCATCGCCGGGCGGTCGATCCCCGGCAAGGTCCTGAGCGCGACCTTGGCCATCGCCATCAGCGCGCCGGTGTTTCCGGCCGACACGATGCCCTGCGCTTCGCCCTCGCGGACCGCGTCGATAGCCATCCGCATGCTCGATTTCCGGCCCGAACGCAACGCCACGACAGGCTTATCGTCGTCGCGCACGACGTCCGCGGTGTGCTGCACGCTCGTGACCTTGCGCAGCCGTGGCAGGCGCCGCAGCAGCGGATTCAGTTTGCCTTCGTCGCCAAACAAGAGGAACCTTGTCTCGGGAAAGCGCTTGCGCGCGATGTTGGTGCCGCGCAGTACGATTCGCGGCGCGTTGTCCCCGCCCATCGCGTCCAGGGCTATGGTCAAAGGACCGGTCATGGTCTTTCGGGCTCGTTTCACGGGTCGAAGACCTAGCTCCTGGCTAAACGCTTTCCGGCTCGAAAACCTCGCGCTCGCGGTAGTAGCCGCAAGCGTCGCACACATGGTGCGGGCGCCTGAGTTCGCCACAGTTGGGACATTCGGCCCAACTAGCCGGTTTCAGCGCGTCGTGGGCGCGGCGCATGTTGCGTCGCGACTTGGATATTTTCTTCTTCGGAACAGCCATTTCACAGCACTTTCTCTGTCGGCCCGGAGACGGGCCGGAGCATGTCTTATCGGAAAATCCGACCGCCGACAAGCGGATTGCAGCCGTCTACGGCCCCTTCTTCAACCCGGCGAGCGCGGCAAACGGACTGGCCGCGGACTCGCCGGCAGGACCCTCGAAATCCTGGTTTTCGTGCATCGCGCCGAGCGCCCTCGGGTAAGGCTCCAGCGCCATCGCCAACTGCTGCGCCACGGCCTCGCCAATATCGATCTTGCCGTCGAGCAGCGGCTCCGGCCAGTCGTTGTCATCGAGGGTGAAAGCCAGATCCTCCGCCCCGGTGCCTTCCTCGGACGCGTAGACGAGGCTGAAGCTCTCTTCGATATGCTCTGGAACCGGCTCCAGGCTGACGATGCAGGTTTGTGCCAGATCAGCCAGGAACGAGCCGTCCACGGCGATTCGGCGATCCCCGTTCCGTTTCAGCGACACTTTCGCCGCCAGCCCGTCGAGCCTCTCGAGGCCGAAGCGGCGGGCCAGGGCCTCGCGTTCCCCCGCATCCGCCTCGATATCGTGCCGCGCAGGGGCCGGGCCAAGACCGTCGCATTCGACTATGCGGCAAAACTCGGGGGCCGGAAGGCCGGACTGATCCATGCACGAACGCTCCTGAAATCCCTTTCCCGGACGACGGGAACAACCTTCCCGGACGCGGCTGGCCGCGCCTACAAGATGGGGGCAAAACACCCAAAATCAACGGCGCGGGCTTCGGTCCAGCGTCAACCGACCTTGGCGGAGCCCGGCGGATCGCCGTAGCCGACCCGCCCGGCGAGTAGCTCTCCGGCATCCTGTGCCGCCAGCCGGTCTTCCCGGGACCGCACGTACTCGGCCATCGCCGCCAGCTGGTCCGGGGCCGGCACGGCGGTGCCGTAAAGATTTCGCTTCAGGGCCGCGCGGAGGGCGGCTTCGCCCGTCTCCAGGCCGCTGTCGTAAGCGGCTATGCGGCCATAGAAGGCCGCCACCATTTTCTTGACCCGCTTGCCGACCGAGAGGTCCCCTACGCCCATTTCGCGCAAATTTCGGTCCATATCGTCAAACATTGCGTCGAATAGTGCTTGCGCCAGCCGGTCACCCCGTTTGCCGCAGCCCCGGAGCCGCCGAAGCAACAGGAAGGCGTGCAGCAGGATCATGTCGAAGCGACCGTCGATTGTGTCGGGAACGCCAAAATCGATGTAGAACTCGGATCGGCGCGCCTGCTCAACCACGGCCAGATACAGGGCCTGGGCGGGCCGCTCGACGGAGGAACCAAAAGGGAATATCCGGCTGGACATGGGCATATTCCTGGGCGAATTGGGCTTAGCTATGCACGGCTTCGGCGTTGACAGAATCCCGGGTCGATGCGATGCTGGGTCTGCCTCGAGCCCCGCTGCCCGGGCCACCGCCAAGGCGGAAGGACAATAATACAGCGGGCCTGGAAGGTTGAGTGAGGGAAAGTTTTATATCATGCGAACGGTGACATACGGGTTGGCCGTGCTTGTTCTTGCGGCGGTGGCCGCTGCCTGCACGCCGATGACCGAATCTCGTGGCAACGCACTCGATCCGCTGCTGGTCGAGGGGATCAAGCCGGGCCAGCACGACCGCGCCCACGTCGCGCAGATACTGGGCACGCCGTCGAGCACATCGACCTTCGATCAAAACACCTGGTACTACATCAGCAAGGAGACCGAGCAACTGGCCTTCTTCAATCCCAAGATCGTTGGCCAGAAAGTGATCGTGGTGAAGTTCGACGACGCTGGCGTGGTTTCGGAAATTAAGAAATACAACGGCGCCGACGCCCGCGAGGTAACGCTTGTCGAACGCGTTACGCCGACACGGGGTCAGGAGGAGAGTCTCATGGGACAGCTTTTCCGGACGCTCCTGCGCGGCGCCGGCAGCGCGCTTGGCGATACCGGTGAAGAAAACGATGGCTTCGTCCGGTAAAAACCGGCCTGGATCGGCCGGCGCGGAATAACCCCGGGGGCGCCGCACCCGGGGTTTTTCGTGCGCAGCTAAGCGCCCAGTTTCGACAACATCGCCAGCAGCAGTATCGCGACGATATTGATGATCTTGATCATCGGGTTTATGGCCGGGCCGGCGGTGTCCTTGTAGGGATCGCCAACCGTATCGCCGGTGATCGCGGCCATATGGGCATCCGACCCCTTGCCGCCGTGATTGCCGTCCTCGATGTATTTCTTGGCGTTGTCCCAGGCGCCGCCGCCCGAGGTCATCGATATGGCGACGAACAGTCCGGTCACGATGGTGCCGAGCAGCATGGCGCCCAACGTGGTCAGGGCCGCGCCCTGCCCTCCGACCGCCCAGATCACGAGATAGAGGGCGATCGGCGACAGCACCGGCAACATCGACGGTACGATCATTTCCTTGATTGCCGTCTTGGTCAGCATGTCGACCAGGCGCCCGTATTCCGGCCGCGCCGTGCCTTCCATGATGCCGGGAATCTCCTTGAACTGACGCCGGACTTCCAACACG
Organism: uncultured Alphaproteobacteria bacterium; assembly: GCA_965372875.1. Lineage (GTDB taxonomy): Bacteria > Pseudomonadota > Alphaproteobacteria > CBDVDY01 > CBDVDY01 > CBDVDY01. The sequence continues at coordinate 5,794 of CBDVDY010000185.1, forward strand.
ACGGCGCCGCCGGCGCGGCCGACCGCCTGCATGCCCAGCGAGCCGA
>CBDVDY010000186.1:0-5827 GCA_965372875.1 uncultured Alphaproteobacteria bacterium
CCTGACCTATTCCGCCAAGCTGGTGACGATCAGGTTTTCCGATTCCAGGGTGCGGTGCACCGGGCATTTGTCGGCGATTTCGAGCAGCTTCTGCCGTTGCTCGTGGTCCAGCGCGCCGGTGATCTCCAAGCGGCGCTCGATGCGGTCGATCTTGCCTTCCCTGGTCTCGCACTCGGCGCAATCCTCGGCGTGGATTTTTTCATGCTTGAGGCGCACGGCGATTTTTTCCAGCGGCCATTTCTTGCGCTCGGCGTACATGCGCAAGGTCATCGAGGTGCAGGCGCCGAGTGCCGCCAGCAACAGGCCATAAGGCGTCATCCCGGTGTCCAGGCCGCCGACCGCGGGCGGCTCGTCGGCGCGCAGCGTATGCGTGCCGTCCGAGACGAGGTTGGTGAACTTGCCCTCGCCGGTTTCCGCCACCAGTACGGTGCCGGATTCGACCTTGGGCGCCGTTTCGGCCGCCGGATCGTCGCCGAGATAGCGCACGGCCCAGGCGGCCAGCAGGTTCGCCGCGTATATCGCGTCCCGTTTGCGGCTCAGCAGATGGTCGGAATCGTCGAGCGAGACGAAGCTTTTCGGGTGCCTGGCGGCGGCGAAGATCAGACCGGCGTTGTCGATGCCGACGGTCTGGTCCAGCGGCGCGTGGAAGATCAAGAGCGCCTTCCCGAGCCCGCCGATGGCCGACTCCATGGGCTGCGCGGCGATGTCGTCGAGGAACTGCTTTTGAATTCGGAAGGCCCGCCCGGCAATGACGACTTCGGCCTCCCCCTTGGCCTCGATCTCCGGCCGGGCGTCGGCGAAGATATGGGCGACGTGGGCGGGGTCGAACGGGGCGCCGATGGTCGCCACCGCCCTGGCCTCGGGCACCCGGCCGGCCGCCGCCAGAATCGCGGCGCCGCCCAGCGAATGGCCGATCAGGATCGCGGGGGCCTGAAGATTTTCGCGCATGAAATCGACCGCCGCCAGCAAATCGTCGACGTTGGAGGAAAAATTCGTATTGGCGAAATCGCCGCCACTCATCCCCAATCCGGTGAAATCGAAGCGCAGCACGGCGATGCCCCGCTCGGCCAGCGCCGTCGATATGCGCGCGGCGGCGAACACGTCCTTGGAGCAGGTGAAGCAATGCGCGAACAGCGCGTACGCCTTCGGCCTGCCCAGGGGCCGGTCCAGCCGGGCGGCAAGCTCCTCGCCTTGCGATCCGGTGAAGGTGATCTTTTCGCTGCTGACGGCCATGCTCGATTCCCTTGGTTTGTGGGCGCGGCGTTTGGTGTCAACGGGATTCTAAGGCGCGCCGGGCGGGTTCTCAACTCGGGTGCGCGTGTCTGGCGGATCGCCGCCGCATTGGGTAGGCTGCGCCGTCGCCGACACGAACCGCGAGAGTGCCATGACCGAGGACGACATCGACATCCGCGCCCGCGAGACTGTTTTCGACGGTTATTTGCGGGTCGACCGCTATCGGGTCCGCCACCGGCTGTTCGAGGGCGGCTGGAGCGATGAGCTGGTGCGCGAGGTGATCGAGCGCGGCCACGTCGCCGCGTTGCTGCCCTACGATCCGGCGCGCGACGAGGTGGTGCTGATCGAACAGTTTCGCCTGGCCGCGCACGCCGCGGGGCGTCCGGCCTGGTCGCTCGAGATCGTGGCCGGAATCATCGAGTCCGGCGAAAGCGCGGAGCAGGTCGCGCGCCGCGAGGCGCTGGAGGAAGCGGGCCTCGAAGTCTCGGACCTGCTGCCGATCGCCGACTATCAGTCGAGCCCCGGGGTGATGACCGAGGCGGTGCAAATTTACTGCGGCCGGGTCGATGCCGGCGGCGCGGGCGGCATCCACGGCTTGGCGCACGAGGGAGAGGACATCCGGGTCTCCGCCGTGCCGTTTACGCGGGTTCGCGAGATGTTGCGGCCGGGGGGCGCCGGCAACGCCATCGCCCTTGTCGCCTTGCAATGGCTGGCGCTCAATCGCGATGATCTGCGGCGGCGCTGGAACCAAGACAACGCTTGAAGGAGGCAGGAAATGACTGAACCGCTAAATCGCGAAGACGTAATCGGCCTGTTGCAAAAACTGGGAAGCGAGCACGACGCGGAGGCGCTGGAAGCCGCGCGCCAGGTGCACGCCCAAGTTACCGACGCCGGTCTGAGCTGGGAGGAACTGCTGGTCGATGACGAACCCGCCGCCGAAGAGTCCGCCGCCGAGCCCGCCGAAGAGCCCGCCGAAGAGCCCCAAGACGATGCCGGCGACGATCCCGGCTACGAGGATGATAAGGACGAGGAGGATTCCGAGACTCCCGCCGAGGCGGCCGAGAAGAACGCCGCCTCGTTGGCGCTGATCGGCAAACTGTTGGCCAAAACCGATATCTCGGACGACTTTCGCGGGGAGTTGGAAGACTACAAAAAGGATATCGCGGCGAACGACTTTATGGAGGCGGACCGCCGCTACCTACGCGCCCTGCACCAGCGGCTGAAAAAGCGCTCCTGAACGGCTGGATATGAACGATCACTGGGGACAGCGCCCGGAGCATGAGCCCCCGAGCGGCTGGATATGGTGGCTGGCGCTGATGCTTGGCGTGGCGGCGCTGGTCGGACTGTTGGTGTGGCAGTTCCCGGAGGCGATCGAGGGCCGCGACGACTGGGGCTGGCTCACGTATTTGGTCATATTGCTGGCCTTGGTCACAATCTCGTCGAGAGTGGGTAGTCAACTGAGGCGCAAGCAATTCGCCAAGTACGCGACGCTGTGGATCGGCGTGTTCCTGGTATTATTGGTCGGCTACACCTATCGGCTCGAGCTTGGCGATATCGGCAATCGGGTCATCGGCGAGGTTCTGCCCTACCGCGCCACGAACCTGAGCACCGGAGAAGTAAGGCTGAGGGCGGACATCGACGGCCATTACCGGGTCGAGGCGCTGGTCGACGGCAAGCCGGTGCGGTTTCTGATCGATACGGGCGCCAGCGGCGTGGTGTTGAGCCCCGGCGATGCAATCAGGCTGGGCTACGATCCCAGGCGCCTTCGTTATACGCGAACCGCGGAAACCGCCAACGGTACCGTGCGCTCGGCACCCATACGGCTTGATTTCATTTCCGTGGGTCAAATTCGGATGCTGGATTTTCCGGCTTCGGTGAACGAGGTGGATATGAGCGACTCGCTCCTGGGCATGAGTTTCCTTGCACGTCTGAGATCGTTCGAGGTGCGCGACGGCATGTTCATCATGCGCCAATAGGCGGCGCTTCCGTTAGGCCAGTCCGTACCCGCCGCGGGATTGGGGTTGATCGGGGCGGGGGCCGCCGATACTCTCCGCCGGTCCCGGTTTTCTTCACTATTCGCGAGTCTTCGCCGCCATGGATATCCGCGACGGTTTCGCCGGCACGATCGGCAATACGCCCCTGATTCGCCTGCGGCGCGCCTCGGAGCTGACCGGGTGCGAAATTTTGGGCAAGGCCGAATTCCTCAATCCAGGCAGCTCGGTCAAGGACCGCGCCGGCCTGTTCATCATCACCGACGCCGAGGAGCGCGGCACCCTCAAGCCCGGCGGGGTGATCGTCGAGGGCACCGCGGGCAACACCGGCATCGGGCTGGGGCTGGTCGGCAACGCGCGCGGCTACCGCACCGTGATCGTGATTCCCGAGACGCAGTCGGAAGAGAAAAAGGACTTCCTGCGGCTCATCGGCGCCGAGGTGATCGAGGTGCCGGCCGCCCCCTACAAGAACCCGAACAACTACGTCCACGTCTCGGAACGGCTGGCCGCCAAGCTCGCCGAGACCGAGCCCAACGGCGTGCTCTGGGCCAACCAGTGGGACAACGTCGCCAACCGCGACGGCCACACCCGCACCACCGCGCAGGAAATCTGGCGGCAGACCGGCGGCAAGCTCGACGGTTTCATCTGCGCGGTCGGCACCGGCGGCACGCTGGGCGGCATTTCCATCGGCCTCAAGGAGCACAACAAGGACATCGTCATCGGCCTCGCCGATCCCATGGGGGCGGCGCTCTACCACTACTACAAGCACGGCGAGTTGAAGGCCGAAGGGGAATCGATCACCGAGGGCATCGGCCAGGGCCGCATCACCAAGAACCTGGAAGGCGCCGAGATCGATATCCCCTATCGGATCCCGGACGAGGAAGCGGTGCCGATCATCTTCGACCTGCTGGAGCACGAGGGGCATTGCCTCGGCGGCTCGAGCGGCATCAACGTCGCCGGCGCCATCCGCCTGGCCAACGAGCTGGGGCCCGGCCATACCATCGTCACCATCCTCGCCGATTACGGCTCGCGCTATCAAAGCAAGCTGTTCAATCCGGAGTTCCTGCGCTCGAAGGGCCTGCCCGTGCCGCGCTGGCTGGAGCCAAGGGAGCCGCGGTCGCTCGATGATATCCTCGTTGAAGCCTAGCCGGGCCTACGCCAACCCGGAGGCGCTGGTCGGCACCGGCTGGCTGGCCGCGAACCTGAACGCCCAAGGCGTTCGCGTCGTCGACGGGACGATGCACCTGCCCAATACGGGCCGGGACGCGGGCGCCGAGTTCCTCGAGCGACACCTGCCGGGCGCGGTGTATTTCGACATCGACGTTATCGCGGACCGTTCGAGCGACTTGCCGCACATGCTGCCGGACGCCGAGACGTTCGGGCGCGAGGTCGGCGCGCTCGGCATCTCCAACGACGATCTGGTGATCGTTTACGACACATACGGGCTGTTCAGCGCCGGCCGGATCTGGTGGATGTTCCGCGCCATGGGCCACGACAAGGTCGCCGTGCTCGACGGCGGGCTGCCCAAGTGGCTGGCCGAGGAGCGGCCCGTTGAAAGCGGCGAGGCGTCTCCCGCGCCGGCGACATTCAAGGGCGAGGCGAGGCCGGAACTGGTGCGCGCCCTGGGGGACATGCTGGCGAATATCGAAAGCGGCGCGGCGCAGGTACTGGACGCGCGTTCGGCGGGGCGCTTCAGCGGCAACGAGCCGGAATTCCGCGCCGGCCTGCGTTCGGGCCACATCCCGGGCAGCCTGAATCTGCCGTATCCCGAGCTGGTCGATCCGGCGGACAAGACCATGCTGCCGGCCGCCGCGCTGGAATCGGTCTATACCCGGGCCGGGGTCGATCTTTCCGCGCCCATCGTCACCACTTGCGGCTCGGGCGTCACCACCGGCGCGCTGGCGTTGGGGCTCTATCTCCTGGGGCGCGCCGATGCGGCCGTCTACGACGGCTCGTGGGCCGAGTGGGGCGGCCGCGACGACACACCCATCGAGACCTGACGGATCGCTAACGGAGACCCCCATGTCCGACGCCGTGCCGCCTGGCAAGATCAATTGCGTCGTCACCTATCTCGAGATGCGAGAGCCGCCGCGACGCGCCAACATTCTGCCCGCGGCCGCCAAGATCGCGCTGCTGCGGGCCGAGGCGCCGACGGCGTCGTTTTACCGTTACCTCTACAACACGGTGGGTGAGTCCTGGTTCTGGTACCAGCGCCGGGAAATAACCGACGATGATCTGATCGCCATCATCCACGACCCGCTGGTCGAGATCTACGTGCTTTACGCCGACGGCGTGCCGGCCGGCTATGCCGAGCTCGACGGCCGCAAGGAGCCGGACATCGAGCTCGCCTATCTCGGGCTGGTGCCGGAGTTCATCGGACGTGGGCTCGGCGCCTATCTCCTGGGCTGGGTGATCGACGAAGCGTGGCGCAAGGGTCCGGAACGGGTGTGGGTACACACCTGCAATCTCGATCACCCGCGCGCGGTGCGTTCGTACCAGCGCGCCGGTTTCGAACCGTACCGGCAGGAGAGCGGCCTGATCGACGACCCGCGCGAAAGCGGGCTGATTCCGCCGGACACGCCGCTGCCGCCGGGCGCGGGCGG
>CBDVDY010000187.1:0-5825 GCA_965372875.1 uncultured Alphaproteobacteria bacterium
TTCATCGGCCTCGGCAATATGGGCGGGCCGATGGCGGCCAACCTGGCGGCCGCCGGGATCGACCTCGCCGTGTTCGACGCGGCCGGCACCGCGGCCCGGGCGCCGGCGGACGCCCAGGCTGCATCCTCCAGCGCGGAAATCGCGGCGCTGGCCGGCACGATCATGTTGAGTCTGCCGGACGGCGCGGCCTCCCATGAAGTGGCGCGCGAGATCGCCGCGGCGCGGGACCGAATCGTTGAAACCGTTATCGACTTCTCCACCGTCGGCCTTGCCGCCTCGCGCGAGGCGCACGCGATTCTCGCCGAGGCCGGGATCGCCTATATCGACGCGCCCGTGAGCGGCGGCACGAGGGGCGCCAGGGAAGGCACGCTGACCGTCATCTGGGCGGGTCCCGAGGCGCTGCTGGCAAAACATCGCCTCGCCCTTGACGCGATCGCCGGCAACGTCTTCCACGTCGGCGACCTGCCGGGCCAGGGGCAGGCGATGAAGCTTTTGAACAATTATCTTTCGGCGGTGGCCATGACCGCGACCTCGGAAGCCATGGCGTTCGGGCTCTCGCAGGGGCTCGACTTCGCCACCATGCTCGACGTGGTCAACGTTTCCACCGGGCGGAACGAAGCCACGCGGGACAAGTTCCCGGCCCGAATCCTTTCCGGCACGTACGATGCCGGCTTCGATATGGCTTTGATGACCAAGGACATGGTTCTGTACCGCGACAGCGTGCGCGCGGCCGGCACGGCGCGGGAGGTTGGCGAAATCGTGACCAATCTCTGGCGGCGCGCCGACGATTCCATGCCGGGCGCCGATTTCACCCATATATTCGAGTTCGTGCGGGACCGATCCGAGGGCGGGGACGAACCCTCGTGAATGGCGGGATTGGGCCTTCGAACCCGAATTAACCATAAAATAATGTGAATTAACTATAGTATACATTTTAACGTTGTTAATTATTCGAATTGCAGGTATGCAAACGTCTCTGCGATGCTTAGATTTGGCGCTGCGGTCGCAGGATACCGCCCGGCGCGCGCGTGGCGGGGCCGCGCCGGACATCGGAACACGAGACCAACAGCTGGATTCCCGGACATGATTTCCGCCGCACCTCTAACGTCCAAGACCAGGACCGCCCGCCGCGCCGGCGAAGCGAGCCGCGAATTGCCGCTCTATGTGGCCATCGTCGGCCACGTGGATCATGGAAAATCAACGCTGGTCGGGCGCCTGTTGAACGATGCCGGCGCCCTGCCCACCGGCAAGGTCGAGGCGGTCGAGGAAATGTGCCGGCGCCGCGGCATGCCGTTCGAGTGGGCCTTCGTCACCGACGCGCTGCAGGCCGAACGCGACCAGGGCGTGACCATCGACGTGAGCCACATCCGGCTGAAGCTCGAGGCGCGCGATTACGTGCTGGTCGACGCGCCGGGGCATCGCGAATTCCTGCGCAACACGATCAGCGGCGCGGCGATGAGCGACGGCGCGCTGCTGGTCATCGATGCCGCCGAGGGCGTGCAGGAGCAGTCGCGGCGGCACGGTTATCTCCTGCATCTCCTCGGATTGCGCCAGGTAGCGGTGGCCGTCAACAAGATGGACGTGGTGGATTATTCGGCGGAGCGGTTCGCCGACATCGAGAGCGAGTACCGTGAATACCTCGGCGAGGTCGGAATCGACCCGGTCTGTTTCGTGCCGGTCTCGGCCCGCGAGGGCGACAACATCGTCGAACGTTCCACCCGCATGTCTTGGTATCTGGGGCCGACGGTGGGCGAGGCGCTGGCCACCCTGCCCGCGACGCCGCCGCTGACCGCGCTGCCGACCCGCATGCCGATCCAGGATATCTACAAGTTCGACACAAGGCGCATTCTCGCCGGGCGGATCGAATCCGGCCGCTTGGCGGTCGGCGACGAGGTGCTGTTTTCGCCGTCCAACAAGACCACGCGCATCAAGTCGATCGAGAGTTGGAGCACGGAAGCGCCGGTCGAGGCCGGCTACGCCGGGCAATCGGTGGGCGTGACGCTGGAAGAACAGCTATTCGTGGAACGCGGCGAGATCATGAGCCTCGCCGATCATCCGCCCGTCGAGACCGACGTATTTCGCGCGCGGATCTTTTGGCTTGGCGACAGGCCGCTCAAGGTCGGATCGCGCTATACGCTGAAGCTCCACACGATGTCCATTCCGGTTCAGGTGCAGGCGATCGAGCGCGTCATCGATACCGGCGACTTGTCGAGCGCCGAGGCCGGCGCGGTCGAGCGCGACGCGGTCGCCGAAGTGATTCTGCGTGCGCGCTCGATGATGGCGCTCGACTCCTTCAGCGACAATCCGCGCACCGGCCGATTCGCCCTGGTCGACGGTTATGACGTTTGCGGCGGCGGCATCGTCAACATGGAGGGCTATCCCGACCAGCGCGAACTGGTCACGGTGCGGTCGACCAATATCACCGCGGTGGAGCACCGCGTCAGCGGGGACATGCGCGCGCTGCGCAATACCCACCGGGGCGGCGTGCTTTGGTTTACCGGCCTGTCCGGATCGGGCAAAACGACGCTCGCCATCGAGCTCGAGCAGCGCCTCTTCCGCAAGGGGTATCAGGTCTATGTGCTCGACGGCGACAACGTACGTGGCGGGCTCAATGCCAATCTCGGCTTCTCGCCCGAGGACCGGGCGGAGAATATCCGCCGCGTCGGCGAGGTCGCGGGTCTGTTCGCCGACGCCGGCATGATCGTTGTTTCGGCCTTCATCTCGCCCTACCGCAGCGACCGCGAGCGCGCGCGCCACGCCGCCGGCGGCGAATTCCACGAAATTTACATCGAGGCCGACCTGACGGTGTGCGAAGAACGCGATCCCAAGGGCCTGTACAAAAAGGCGCGGTCGGGAGAGATCAAAGACTTTACCGGCATATCCGCGCCCTACGAGGCGCCGGCCGACGCCCAACTGGTGGTCAACACCGGCACGCATGACGTCGACGCGTCGGTGCGCAAGATCATGGACTATGTCGAGAAGCATTTTGCCGCCGATTTGGGCTGAGGCCCGGCCGGTGCGCTAGGAAAAGGTAAGGCGATTCATGCGGAACACGGGGCAAAACGATTTGACGCCGGCGGAAACGCAATCCAGCGATCTCGACGCGCTGGAGAATCAAAGCGTCTACATACTGCGCGAGGCGTTCGCCAAGATCGACAAACTCGCCATGCTGTGGTCGATCGGCAAGGATTCGAACGTCATGTTGTGGCTCGCGCGCAAGGCGTTTTTCGGCCATGTGCCGTTCCCGCTGGTTCACATCGATACCAGCTACAAGATCCCTGAAATGATCGAATTCCGCGATCGCGTCGCGCGCGAATGGGGGTTGGATCTGATCGTCGGCCAGAACGAGAGCGCGCTCGAAAAGGGCATGAATCATACCTTGGGCCGGGTAAAATGTTGCTCGGCGCTCAAGACCGACGGACTGAAGCAGATCGTCGAGACGCACGGATTCACCGGGGTGATCGCGGGTATCCGCCGCGACGAGGAAGGCACCCGCGCCAAGGAGCGCGTATTCAGCCCGCGCGGCGAGCAGGCGGAGTGGGATGTGCGTGGACAGCCGCCGGAATTCTGGGACCAATACAAGACCGAATTCCGGCCGGGAACGCACGTCCGGGTCCATCCGCTGCTGCATTGGACGGAAGTCGATATTTGGCGCTACATCAAGCGCGAAGATATCCCCGTCGTCGATCTTTACTTCGCCAAGGACGGCAAACGGTATCGGTCACTCGGCTGCGCGCCCTGCACCGCGCCGATCGAGAGTAGCGCGACAAATGTGGACGAGATTATCGTGGAACTGGAAGCGACGCGCGTATCCGAGCGCGCGGGGCGGGCCCAGGACCAGGAGGCCGAGGATGCCTTCGAGCGCCTCAGGGTCGATGGCTATATGTAGTCCAGCAATACCAAGGATCAGACTTCGGCTTCGCGGCGGCCGGCCATTCCACCCACTCATGGTTATTTTCGGCCGCAAAAGAAGGCCGGTAAATCGGCCAAATCTTCAAGTTATCCAAGTACCTTCGGCTCACTATAACTGGCTTCGCCTCGGTTTTTCATAGAAGACACTTAGTAATACATCGGTTATTGTATAGGCGGCGCGGTTGTCTCGAAATATTGATTGATGTGCCGCCATTGAGACACTGCTACCATTGTTTCGGATGATGCGCGTGGCGGAGCCCTGCCGCTTGATCGGCATGGAATTCGTCGCGGTAAGCAGGGGAACGGGGGCGTGGCAAGCAACCTGGGCAGGGCGGGAATACAACGAACAAAGGCATCGGCTCACCGCAATTTGGTGCGCTTCGGGCCGTGCCAACGGGCTCCGGCAGCATGAGCGAGCAACGAGGCAAATCGGATATTTCACCGCCCGTGGTCACCGGACTGGTACGGGCTGCGGATTTGGCCACGATCGCCGCCGCGGCGCTGGCCGCCCATTACATCCGCTTTGAGAATCTTGAATTTACCGGCCAATACATTGCCGCCGTTCTGGTGGTCGCGCTCATCTCGGCGAACATTTTTCACGTTGCCCGGCTTTATGAGTTTCAGGCACTGAGCCGGCACCTGTTCCAGGCACGAAGGCTGTTCCTCTCCTGGTCCCTGGTAATCCTGCTCATGCTGAGCGCGGGATTCTTGACCAAGACATCCTCCGAATATTCCCGGATCTGGGTGTTGCTGTGGTTCACATTTGCCTTCGTCGGGCTGTCCGCTCTCCGCTTCTCGATCAAACTGATGATCGGGAAGTGGCAGCGTGAGGGCCGGTTGTCTCGGAAAATTGCCGTCGTTGGCGCCGGTGAACAGGGTCGGCGCATCATCGAGCACATCGACGCCCAGCCCGATTCGGGCACCGTATTGGTCGGCGTATTCGACGACCGGAAAAAACGGGTTCCGAACAGCATCGGCGGCCACGAGGTGCGCGGCGGCATGGACGCGTTGCTGAAATGCGTGCGTTCGGAGAAGATCGACATGGTCATCGTCGCCCTGCCCTGGAGCGCCGAAGAGCGGCTCCTGGGAATACTGGAGAAACTGAAGACCGCGCCGATCGATGTTCGCCTGTGCCCCGAAGGCGTGGCTTACCAGTTCCCGAACCGCCCCCTCGACGACGTTCGCGGCATCGGCATGCTGAGCATATTCGAGCGGCCCATCTCGCATTGGAGCCGGCTCATCAAGGGATTTGAAGATCGGGTGTTGGCGGCGTGCATCCTGGTATTTATCGCCCCGCTGCTGGCGATTATCGCAATTTTCGTCAAGCTCGGCAGCCCCGGCCCGGCGTTGTTTCGGCAACAGCGCTTCGGTTTCAATAACGAGCTGATCGAGGTCTATAAATTCCGCACCATGTATGTCGACGAAAACCCGCCGGCCGACTATCGGCAGGCCGGGCGCAACGACTCGCGAATCACCAGGGTCGGGCGATTCCTGCGCAAATCGAGCCTCGACGAGTTACCGCAATTTTTCAATGTCCTGGAGGGCAAGATGTCGATCGTCGGTCCACGGCCGCATCCGCTTCCCCTGAACGATCAGTTTGCCGTGGTCATGGAAGAGTATTTCGCCCGCCATAACGTCAAGCCGGGGATCACCGGATGGGCTCAGATCAACGGTTTCCGGGGCGAAACAACCACACCCGAAGCCATGCGGATGCGGGTTCGCTACGATCTCTACTATATCGAGAACTGGTCCGTCTGGTTCGACCTGCGCATCATCGTCCTGACCGTCTTCAAGGGTTTCGTTAACGAAAACGCTTATTGATTCCAACCGGTCATAAGAATGACCGGCCGTATGTTCGCTCAAGCCCCGGATTAAATCCGGGGCAAGCGCCGGGCGGCCGCGTCCGCGGCCTT
>CBDVDY010000188.1:0-5809 GCA_965372875.1 uncultured Alphaproteobacteria bacterium
CGAAGCCGAGCCACGGCGCCTGCAGGTTCGACTTGCCCTGCTGCAACAGCTCGCCGAGCGAGGGCGAGCCCGGCGGCAGGCCGAAGCCGAGGAAATCAAGCGCGGTGAGCTGGATCACCGAGCCGGCGGTGATGAAGGGCAGGAAGGTGATGGTCGCGACCATGGCGTTGGGCAGGACGTGCCGGAACATGATCGCCGTGTTCGAGACGCCCAGCGCCCGGGCCGCGCGGATGTAGTCGAAGTTGCGGGCGCGCAGGAACTCGGCCCGCACCACGCCGACCAGCGCCATCCAGCTGAACAGCAGCAGCAGGCCCAGCAGCCACCAGAAGCTCGGCGTGATCACGCTGGCCAGGATGATCAGCAGGAAAAGCGTCGGCAAGCCGGACCAGATTTCGATGAAACGCTGGAACATGAGATCGAGCCAGCCGCCGAAATAGCCCTGCACCGCGCCGGCGGCGACGCCGACGATGGAGCTGAAGACGGTCAGCGTCAGCCCGAACAGCACCGAAATACGAAAGCCGTAGATCAGCCGCGCCACCACGTCGCGCGCCTGGTCGTCGGTGCCCAGCCAGTTGTCGAGCGTGGGTTTCGAGGGCGCCGGCGAGGGCAGGTCGAGCACCGTCGAGCGGTAGTCGTAGGGGATCGCCGGCCAGATCATCCAGCCCTTCTCGGCGATCAACTCGGCGACCTCGGGTTCGCCGTATTCGGCCTCGGTCGGGAAGTCGCCGCCGAACGTGGTCTCGGGATAGGCGACGAAGACCGGCCAGTAGGCGCCGCCGTCGTACCAGACGAAAATCGGCCGGTCGTTGGCGATGAACTCGGCGAACAGGCTGGTGAAGAACAAGGCGGCGAACAGCCACATGGACCAGTAGCCGCGCCGGTTGGTCTTGAAATTGTCGAGCCGCCGGCGGTTCAAGGGCGTGATCGTCATGCCGAGGAATCGCTCGCCCGGCGGCGCCATCCCGGCCGGTGCGCTGTCCGCTTCCACCGCCACCGCCATCGCCTCAGACCTCCCGGCTCTCGAAATCGATGCGCGGGTCGATGATTACGTACATCAGATCGCCCACCAGATTGAGAATCAGCCCCAGCAGCGTGAAGAAAAACAGCGTGCCGAACATCACCGGATAGTCGCGGCCGAGCGCGGCCTGGAATCCGAGGAGCCCGAGCCCGTTTAGGGAAAAGATCACCTCGGTCAGCAGCGCGCCGGTGAACAGGATGCCGATAAAGGCGCTGGGAAAACCGGCGATGACGATCAGCATGGCGTTGCGGAAAACGTGGCCGTACAGCACCCGCCGCTCGGTCAACCCCTTGGCCCGGGCGGTGATCACGTACTGCTTGTTGATCTCGTCGAGGAACGAATTCTTGGTCAGCATGGAGAGCGCGGCAAAGCCGCCGATCACCATCGACAGCACCGGCAGCACCATGTGCCAGAGATAGTCGGTGATTTTATCCGGCCAGCTCAGCTCGCCCCAGTTCTCCGAAACGATCCCGTCGAGCGGGAACCAACTGACGAAGCTGCCGCCGGCGAACAGCACGATCAGCAGGATCGCGAACAGGAACCCCGGCACCGCGTTGCCGAAGATGATCACGCCGCTGGTCCAGACGTCGAAGCGCGAGCCGTCGCGCACCGCCTTGGCCACGCCCAGCGGGATCGAGATCAAATAGACCAGGATCGTCGTCCACAGCCCGAGCGAGATCGACACCGGCATCCTTTCGAGCACCAGATCCACCACCTTGCGGTCGCGGAAGAAGCTTTCGCCGAAATCGAACACCAGGTACTTGCCCATCATCTCGAAGAAACGCTCGTACATCGGCTTGTCGAAGCCGTAGAGCTTCTCGATCTGCTTGATGAATTCCGGGTCGAGTCCCTGGGCGCCGCGGTATTTGCTGGTGACGGCGCCGGCGCCGGGGCCGATGCGCTGCCGGCCGGCGCGGTCGCCGGGCAACACCACCTCGCCGCCCGAGCCGGTGATCCGGCGCGTGGCGTCGACGTCCAGCCCCTGGATGCGGGCGATCATCTGCTCCACCGGCCCGCCCGGCGCGGCCTGGATGATGACGAAGTTGATCACCATGATGCCGAACAGCGTCGGCACGATCAGCAACAGCCGCCGGATGATGTAGGAGAGCATCCGGGACTAGTTCCCCCGCGCCTTGCCGAGTGCCGCTTCCATCGCCGGGTCGACCCACCAGCCCTCGGTGCCGCTGCCGTACTTGGCGATGGTCTTGGGCCGGCCGAACTTGTCCCACCAGGCCAGCCGGTGGTCGCGGATATGCCAGTTGGGGATTACGTAATGGCCGGCCAGCAGCACCCGGTCGAGCGCCCTGGTGCGCGCCACCAGGCTTTCGCGGTCGGGCGCCGCGATCAGATGCTCGATCAGCGCGTCGACCACCTTGTCCTTGATGCCGGCGAAATTTCGGCTGCCCTTGATTTCGGCTTTCTCCGAGCCCCAGAAATCGCGCTGCTCGTTGCCCGGCGAAAGCGACTGCCCCCAGCCGCCGACGATCATGTCGAAGTCGAAATCGCGCACCCGGTTCTGGTACTGCGCCACGTCGACGGTCCGTACCTTGACCGCGACACCGAGCCGCTTGAGGTTGCGCACGAAGGGCAGGACGATGCGCTCGAAGGCCGGGCTCACCAGCAGAAATTCGAAGACCAGCGGCTTGCCGGTCTTCAGGTTCACCAGCTTGCCGTCCTTGACCTCCCAGCCCGCCGCCTTGAGGAGCTTGAAAGCGGCCCGCAGATTCTTGCGGATCCGGCCCGAACCGTTGGAGGTGGGCGGCTTGTACGTCCGGGTGAAGATTTCGTCCGGGACGCGGCCGCGGTATTTCTCGAGGATCGCCAGTTCCTCGCCCTCGGGCAGGCCGGAGGACGCCAGTTCGGAATTCGAATAATAGCTCGTCGTCCGCGTGTACTGACCGTAGAACAGAGTCTTGTTCGACCATTCGAAATCGAAGGCATGGGCGAGCGCCTCGCGCAGCAGCCGGTCCTTGAAGATTTCGCGCCGCGTGTTGAAGACGAAGCCCTGCATGCCGGTCGGCCGCTGATGGCGGATTTGCGCCTTCTTGATCACGCCCTTGGCGAACGGCCCGCCGGAAAATTGCGTCGCCCAAAGCTTGGAATTGTTTTCCGCGCGGATGTCGTAGCGCCCGGCCTTGAAGGCCTCGAGCGCCACCGTGTCGTCGCGGAAATAGGTGAAGGTGATCTGGTCGAAATTAAAATCGCCGCGGCGGACCGCCAAATCGGCGCCCCAGTAATCCTTGACCCGCTCGTAGGTGATCGAGCGCGGCGCGTCGAGCGATTTTATCCGGTACGGCCCGCTGCCGAGCGGCGGCGTCAGCGTCGACTTGTCGAACTCCTTGCCGTCCCAATATTTCTTCGAGAGTACGACAAGCTGTCCCATGATCAGCGGCAGTTCGCGGTTGTCCCCCGGGGCGAAGCTGAACTTGATCCGGCGCGGCCCCAGCTTCTCGGCCTTGACCACGTTCTGATAATAGAAACGGTAGAAGGGCTGGCCCTTATCGCGCAGGATCTCGAGCGAAAAGATCACGTCGTCGACGGTGATCGGGCTGCCGTCGTGGAAGCGCGCCTGCTTGCGCAAATTGAAGATCACCCAGGACCGGTCCTTCGGCACCTCGACGGTCTCGGCGATCAAGCCGTACTGGGTGAACGCTTCGTCGTCCGAGCCGATCATCAGCGATTCGAACACGCCGCCGCCGGCCGCCGGGACGCCCTTGATGATAAATGGATTTAGGCTGTCGAAGGTCTGGCGGCCGCCGAACAACCGCACCACGCCGCCCTTGGGTGCATCGGGATTGACGTAATCGAAATGGCGGAAGCCCGGGCCGTATTTCGGCGTCCCGTGCATGGCCAGGGCGTGGCCCTTGTAGATTTCCGCTTCGGCGCGCGCCGCGTCCGGCTGGGTCAGCGCGAAAGCAATGGCCGCGACGAATATGGCGGCGATTATCGGGCTGGGGCTCCGCATGGGGCAGGTCTCCGCTTGGGACAGGGACGGCTGCACTGCAATGTAGGGGCGGCCGGTACTCTGTAACAGGCGCGGCGTCTCGCTTCACGAGATTTTTATTTGCCGCCGCCGAGGAGTGCGAGCACGCTTGCGTGCGCCGCCAAGTCGCCCGAAGCGGCGATGCGCCCGTCCGAGCCGAGCCCGAGCGGCGCGCCCTGCCAGTCGGTGATGAGTCCGCCGGCGCCCTCGATCACCGGGATCAGCGCGCAGAAATCGTAGGTCTGCAGCCCGGCCTCGACGATCAGATCGATATGGCCCGAGGCGAGCAGCCCGGTGGCGTAACAATCGGCGCCGTGGCGCACCAGTGCTACCGCCGCCGCGACGCGCCCGAAGGCATCCGCGTCGGCGCCGGCGAACATGTCGGGCGAGGTGGCGAACAGGAAGGCGCGGCCCAGATCGCCGCAAGCGCGGGTCTTGACGGTCTCGCCGTTCAGCGTCGTCGGCCGGCCGGCGGCGCCCAGCCAGCGCTCGCCCAGGATCGGCTGGTCGACGATGCCGAGGATCGGCTTGCCGTCCTCGAGCAGTGCGATCAGCGTGCCGAACAACGGCACCCCGGCGATGAACGATTTGGTGCCGTCGATCGGGTCGAGCACCCAGACGTATTCCGCCTCGGCGCGGACCGTGCCGTGCTCCTCGCCGATGATGCCGTGTTCGGGATAGGCCTCCTCGATCAGCCGCCGCATCGCCGTCTCGGCCTCGCGGTCGGCCTTGGTGACCGGGCTCGCGTCCGGCTTGTCCTCGACCGCGACGTCGGTGCGGAAATAGCGCCGGATCACCGCGCCGCTGGCGTCGGCCAGCCGCGCCGCCAGGTCGATGAATTCCCGCGCGCAGGCATGGGTCATGATAGGCGCGGTCTCGATAGGCGCGGTCTCGGGCCCCGCCGCACCTTTATTGACCGGGCAGCGGCGCGGGCGTCTCGGCCAGCGTGCGCAGATACAGGATCAAGGCGGCCCGGTCCTCGGGCTTCTTGACCTTGAACGTCATCTTGGTCTTGGCGACGAACGATTTCGGGTTGGCCAGGAACGCGTCGAGATCGGCGTAACCCCAATCGCCGCCCTTGGCCTTCATGCCGGCCGAATAGCGGTAACCCGCGGCCGCGCCCCTGGCCCGGCCGACGATACCCCACAGGCCCGGGCCGACCTTGTTCCGCCCGCTCTTGCCGATGCTGTGGCAGGCGAGGCATTTCTTCGCCACCTTGGCGCCGGCCTCGACGTTGGCCTGGGCCAGCCGCGCGGCGATCGCCGGCGCGGCAGCCGGCGCCGCGGCCGGAGCCGGTTCGGCCGCCGGTTCGGGCGTTTTCGCCGTTTCGGGTTTCCTGGCCGGCGCGGGCGCCGCGGTTTGCGCCGCCACGGTCTTGCGTGCCGTCTCGCGTGCCGCCACGTGCTCGGCCTGGCCGCCGCCTCCGCCGCCCTCCGGGACCAGGAAATTACCGATGAAGCTGATGATCGTCACCGTCAGCACGGCAACCAACAACGCGCCGACGATCTTGTTGATCTCGAAGGTGTTCATGGGGCGGATTTCTTTCGCGAGCCGAAGACGCTGGGCCGGGAGATTAGCCGCCGCGCAAGACGCGCGCAACGGCCACTCCGCATAAAATAGGTTCTCGTGCGCCCGGGTCACGGATTAATGTGGGCGGGCGATTGGCTAAGACGCCTCGAAAAGGAATATTAACCACTGGGGCACAGAGACACAGAGATTGCGGCGCATCTCCTTGGTGCTTCGGTGTCTTGGCGGCCGACTGAAAAATTCGCTTCTCTTTTTCTCTGTGTCTCTGTGTCTCTGTGGTT
>CBDVDY010000189.1:0-5804 GCA_965372875.1 uncultured Alphaproteobacteria bacterium
CCTTCCGGCGCGGGCGCAGCAGGTGGACGTGGTCGGGATCGTAAAGGCTGCTCTCCGCGTGATCGCCCGGCTCCAGCACGCGGCCCACCAGGATCAGCGCCGTCCGCGTGATCTTGGCGGCGCGCGCCTTCTCGCGGATATCTGCGAGGGTGCCGCGGATGATTTGCTGATCCGGCCAGCTGGCGCGATAGACCACCGCCACCGGACAATCGGCGCCGTAATGCGGGATCAATTCCGCCGTCACCCGTTTCAGATTGCGCACCGACAGGTGAATGGCCAGCGTCGCACCCGATTCCCCCAGTCGCGCCAGGCTTTCGCCCGCCGGCATGGCGGAGCTTTTCATCGCCGTCCGCGTCAGGATCACCGTCTGGCTGATCTCGGGCAGCGTCAGCTCGACTTCGAGCGCCGCCGCCGCCGCGGCAAAGGCCGGCACGCCGGGGGTAATGGTATAGGCGATGCCGAGCGCGTCGAGCCGCCGCATCTGCTCGCCGCTCGCACCATAGAGCGACGGGTCGCCCGAATGCACCCGCGCCACATCGTGCCCGGCCTCGTGCGCCGCCTGCATCTCGGCGATAATCTCATCGAGCGTCAGGGGAGCGGAGTCGACCACGCGCGCGCCCTTGGGAGCCACGGCGATTACCTCTTCGGGCACCAGCGAGCCGGCATAGAGGCAGACCGCACAGCGCGCGATCAGGTCGCGCCCGCGCACGGTGATGAGGTCGGCCGCCCCCGGCCCGGCGCCGATGAAATGAACGGTCAAGCCGCGTCCTCCGGCAGCACTTCTTCCTTGTCGGCGTAGCCGCGCGGCGTATAGATCCAGGCCCCGGCGGCGTTCTCCACCCGGCGCGTGGCCGAGGAGCCGATGAGCACCAGGGTCAGCATGTCGGCCATGTCCGGCGTCAGCGCGTGGAGCGTGACGACGGAAACGGATTCGCCCTCGCGGCCCAGATTGCGGGCCAGTACGACCGGCGTTTCCGGCGGCCGGTGGTCGAGCATGATCGCCCGGGCGCGGGCAAGCTGATGCCGGCGGCGGGCCGAGACCGGGTTGTAGAGGGCGGTGACGAAATCCCCCTCGGCCGCCGCGCGCAACCGCCGCTCGATCACCGGCCACGGCGTCAACAGGTCGGAGAGCGAAACGGCGCAGAAATCGTGGCCCAGGGGCGCGCCGGCGCGGGCGGCGGCGGCCTGCATCGCCGAAATTCCAGGGCATATCGTGACCGCGATGCGCCGCCAGTCGTCGCCCGCCGGCCGCTCCAGTTCCTCGAACGCCAGCGCCGCCATGGCGTAGATGCCGGCATCGCCCGAGCAGATCAGCGCCACGCGCTTTCCCGCGGCCGCGAGGCCGATGGCATGACGCACCCGCGCCTGTTCCTCGCCCAGCCCGTAATCGTGCCGCACCTTGCCATCGGCCAGCGGGCCCAAGAGGTCGAGATAGAGGCGATAGCCGACGAGCTCGTCGGCGGCGGCGATCTCGGAATCGGCTTCGGGCGTGCGCCAGTCCGCCGCACCCGGGCCGATGCCGACGATGGAAAGCGACCCACGCGGCCGGCCGGACGAAGCGGCATCGACAATCGCCGGCGCCCGGGCGATCGCACAGGTGGCGCGGCGGCTTTTGCGCTTGGCAACGACGAGCGCGCCGTCGGGCCCGGCGGCGGCGAGCGCGGCGGCCTCGGCAACGCCGTGCGCGCCCACTTCGCGGAACACGATTTCGGACGGATTGGCGAGGCGCGGCGTCTCGGCCTCCAGCGTGGCGGCGTCGAAGAACCGCGCCGGCACATCCAGCGCCGCCGCCAGTTCGTGCAGGGCGGCCTCGTCGGATTTCAAATCGATGGAAAACACGCCCGCCAGCGCGCCCGCCGCCAGCCCGGCCTCCTCCAGCGTCCGGCGCGCCAGGGCGAGCACTTCCTCGGCCGCCGCGCCGCGCTCGCAGCCGATGCCGAGCGCCAGCGTCGCGGGATGGTAGACCAGGCGCTTCGGCCCGCCGGACTTGGCCCCGTCCGTCACTGATATTTTTAAATCGCCGGCCTCGTCGAGCGGCAGCCGGCTGTCCCGCAGCCATTCGGCCTCACCCTCGAGCCGCACGGTCGCGCCGGCCAAAAGCGCCGCCATGAACGGTTTCGAATCTTCGGTATTGGCCAGCCGCCAGCCCGGGGGCGGCACGTCGAGGGCGACGCCGAAGCGCAGATCGCCGGCGGTGGTGATCGCCGGCGCTATGCCGAGGGTCGCCGCGATATCGTGCGCCAACTCGTTGGCCCCGTGATGGCCGCCCAGGAGCGGCACCACCGCACTTGCGTCTTCGGCCACGGCGATCACAGGCGGCTCGGCACGCTTGTCGTCGAGCAGCGGCGCCAGCACGCGGATGAGCGCGCCCGCGGCGCAAATTCCGACAATCGGCACGCCGGATTCGAACAAGGCCCGCGCCTGTTCGGCGAACGAATCGAAGGTCTGGTCCGCGCCCGTGACGCGCCCGGCCAGCCCGTGCAGGCGCGCGCCCGGCAAGGCCTCGCCGACGCGCCGCGCCACGGCCAGCCCGCCCGGGCCGAGGATGAGAATGGCCGGTGGTTGGTTGCTGGGCTTGGCGCTCATCGCCAGGCCTCGCCGCGCGCGTGCACCAGCACCATCGAGAAATAGGGCACGCTCGCCTCATCGACCGCGTCGAGCGGCAGGATGCGCTGGCTGGTCATCGTCGCGTGTTCCACGTAGCGCGCCCGCGCCGCCATGCCGAGATCGTCGAGCACCCGGCGCACCTTGGCGAAATGGCGGCCGACCTTGATGATCGCCGCCGCGTCCACCGCCGCCAGCCGGGATTTCAGTTCGGCCGCGTCGAGGGTTGCCGGGATCACGCTCAACACGTCGTTGCGCGCGGCGAGCGGCGCGCCGAGGGTCGCCGAGCAGGCCATCAGCGAGGAAACGCCCGGCACCACCTCGACCGGGAAGCGCGCGACCATGCGCTCGAACAAATACATGAACGAGCCGTAGAAGAACGGGTCGCCCTCGCAGATCACCGCGACGTCGCGCCCGGCTTCGAGGTGCGAGGCGATCTCGGCCGACGCCCTGTCGTAGACCTCCCGCGCCGGAAAGCGCGCCGTCACCATGGGGATGCGGATGGCGATTTCGGTCTGCCCGCCGTTCAGATGCGGGGCTACGATGGCGCGGGCCAGGCTGTCGCCTTGCTCGGGCGCCGGGTAGGCGATCACGGGCGCGGCCCGCAGCAGCCTGAGCGCCTTGAGCGTAATCAGATCGGGATCGCCCGGCCCGACGCCGAGGCCATACAGCGTACCGCTCATGACTTCACCGCCGCGAGCTGCGTCACCGCGCGCAGAGGCCGCCAGCCGGTCAGCCGGCCGACGGGCGTGGCGTGCGAGACGGCGATGCGCGCCAATTCGCCGCCGGTTCGGACGCGCCAGCGCAGCAAGGCTTCCTCGCCCTCGAGCGTGACCACGTTGGCCACCAGCCGCCCACCCGGCGGCAGCGCGGCCCAACAGGCCTCGAGCAACCCGTCATCGCCGGTGCCGCCGCCGACGAAGATCGCGTCCGGCGGGTCGAGCCCGTCGAGTGCGGCGGGCGCTTCGCCAGCGACGATCTCGAGGCCGGGCACGCCCAACTCCTTCGCGTTCTCGGCAATGCGCTTGAGACGCTTGGGCTCGCGCTCGACGGCGATGGCGCGGGCGCCCGGGGCGGCGCGCATCCATTCGATGGCGATGGCGCCGCTGCCCGCGCCCACGTCCCACAGCAATTGCCCGGAAACCGGCGCGAGCGCGGCGAGCGTCGCCGCCCGCACCGCGCGCTTGGTGATCTGGCCGTCGTGGGCGAAGGCGTCGTCCGGCAGGCCGGGGACCCGCGGCAACAAGGTTGCGCCGGCCTTGGCCACGCACTCGACGGCGATGGTGTTGAGGTCGGCGATCTTGCGCGCGCGCCAGGTGGCGGCGGTGCCCTCGGTCAGCTTTTCGCTCTTCCCGTCCATGTGCGCGAACACCCACATGCGGCTCGGACCATAATTCCGCGCCGCCAGCGCCTTGGCGACCTGGGCAGGCGTGCGTCCATCGTCGCTCAAGATCAGCAGCCGCGCGCCCGGCTGCAAATAGGCGTTCAGCAGTTCGAGCGGCCGCCCGTGCAGCGTGATCGTCTCGACCTCCGCCATGGGCCAGCCGAGACGCGCGCAGACGAGACTGAACGCCGACGGTGCCGGCACGATGATCATCTCGGAAAGCGGCACGGCGCGCGCCAGGGTCACGCCGATGCCGAAGAACATGGGATCGCCCGTGGCCAGCACGCAGACCGGTTTGCCGCGCAGCGCCTTGATGTCGGCGACCACGTCCAGGAGCGGGCTGCGCCAGGGGATGCGCTCGCGATCATCGTCGCCCAGCATGGCGAAATGCCGCGCGCCGCCGACCAGTACCTCGGCGCCGTCGATCAACGCCCGCGCCCGGTCGGGCAAATCGTCCAGACCGCCTTCGCCGAGTCCGACGATGCCGAGCCAGCGTTCCATCAGGCGTCCCCGCACAAGGCGTTGACCGCCGCCGCCGCCATGGCGCTGCCGCCCCGCCGCCCGCGCAGCGTCAGGTACGGCACGCCGGCCGCACCATCGATCAACGCCTGTTTCGATTCGGCGGCGCCGACGAATCCCACCGGGAAGGCCAGGATAACGGCCGGCGGCGCCGCCCCGTCGGCCAGCAGTTCGAGCAACCGGAACAGGGCCGTCGGCGCGTTGCCGATGGCGATTACGGCACCGGCCAGGCGCGGCGGCCAGAGATCGACGGCGGCGGCCGAACGCGTGGTGCCGATATCCTTCGCCCGCGCCGTGGCCGCCGGATCGTTCAGCGTGCAGACGATCTCGTTTTCCGCCGGCAGGCGGGCGCGGATAATGCCCTCGCCCACCATGTTGGCGTCGACGATCACCGGCGCGCCCTTGTCCAACGCGGCGCGCCCGCGCGCCACCGCGTCCGGGCTCCAGGCCAGATCGGGCACGATATCCGGCATGCCGCAGGCGTGCACCAGGCGCACGGCGATCCCGGCGATTTCCGCCGGCAGACCGGCGAGGTCCGCCTCCGCCCGAACCAAAGCGAAGGACTGGCGATAGATCGCTTCGGGATCGCGCAAATACTCCATGCTCAGGCTCCGCCGGCGCCCTTGTCCGCATCGCCCGCCGCTTCCGTTTTCATACTATTGGGCCCGAGCGGGTGGTCGGCTTGCGGGTAGGGATGATGCCCGTGGTCGTGATCGTGCCCGTGGGAATGAGCGGGTCCGGCCTCGCCGTGATGGTGATCGTGGTCCTGATTCGCGGGGCCGGTGCCGATGCCCTCGACGTGATGGTGGTGGCTTTCCTGGACCAATCCGACTTCGTCCTCGAAACCCAGGGCGTGCTCGCGGTATTTGCAGAGCGAACAGTTCATCGCGTTCGCCGCTTGCAGGATTTCGCCGACCCGCTCGGCGAATGCGTCGAGCACCAGATGATGGTCGTTGAGGTAGGGCGCCTTGACGAACTCGATCTCCGGATGACGGGCGGCGACCAGGTCGGTGTAGTGGTAAATGCGCTTGACCAGGGTTCCGGTGAACAGGAAATAGGGGAAGACGACGATGCGCCGGTAGCCGAGCCTGGCGGCATGCTCCAGCGCCGGCTCGGTGAGCGGGAAGGTAACGCCGGAATAGCCGGTCTCGCCCCAGCCGAAGCCCAGACCCTCCCACAGGAGGCGCGTGACCTTCGAAATGTTGGAGTTGGCGTCCGGGTCCGAGGTGCCGCGCCCGACCACCATCAGCATGGTCTCGTGCATGGGCACGCCGTCGCCGGCGGCGTCGAGCGCCTC
>CBDVDY010000190.1:0-5781 GCA_965372875.1 uncultured Alphaproteobacteria bacterium
TCTTCGCGGCGCGCACCGCGTTGGCGGATGGCGCCACGGCCGAGCACAGGACGCTTCTCGCCGCGGTCGCCGACATTCGTCACGTGCCGATCATGAAGCTCACGATTCCGTACGGAGTCGCGATCTCGGCCGCGGGGCTCTTCGTCTCGCTGCGATTGCTCGGAATATAAACATGCTGACAGGAGGTTAGCCGTGTCACCGAGAAACATCATGCTGGTCCTGGCCGCGCTTCTGACAGCCGGAGGCACCGTTTATTTCGTACAGGGCTGGCTGAGCTCCGAGCGCGCCGCGATCGAGGCCATGCGGCAAAAGCCGGTCGAGAAGAAGCCGGAGACCTTCGTTTTGGTCGCCAAGACGGGGTTGCCGGCGGGCATTTTCATCAAGCCCGACCATCTTCGCTGGCAGGCTTGGCCCGAAAAGAACCTGGCCTCGGAGTATTTCGTCAAGGGCAAGATCGATCTCGGTCAGTTCACCGGCGCCGTGGTGCGCCGGGGTATCGCTCCCGGCGAGCCGATCACCGACGGCCGCCTGGTCAAGGCGGGCGCGCGCGGGTTCCTGGCCGCGGTGCTGACGCCGGGCATGCGGGCGATCTCGGTCCCGGTCAACGCGACCACCGGCATTGCCGGGCTGGTTTTCCCGGGCGACCGCGTCGACATGCTTTTGACCACCCAAACCAAGCGGACGGTCGGCAAGGAAACACGCGTGCTTCGCGCCTCGGAAACGGTACTCACCGGCATCCGTATCCTGGCGGTCGATCAGAAGACGGCGGACCAGGGCAATACGCCCAGGCTCGCCAAGACGGCAACCATCGAGGTGACGCCGAAACAGGCCGAGATTATCGCTGTCGCCGCCGAGATTGGCCGGCTTTCGCTCACCCTGCGCAGCCTGGCGCGCCACCAACGCATCGGCTCCAACCGCTCCAACGGCGCGAAGAAGAACATGGTCCTGACCTCGACCCGGATCCGGGAAGACGAAGATTCCAGGCCGCCCAAGCGCGGGCGCAGCGTCACACTCGATACGGAGGCGAGCCGCATGGTGCGCAGGACCAGCGGCGGGTCGAAAAGCCAGGTTCAGGTCCACGTCCTGCGTGGCGAGGCAAGCCAACAACTTTCCTTTTCGGCCAAGGGCGTGGCCCGCGCGGCCAGGGGCTACCTGGGTAGCACCGCGAAGGGATTTAATACGTTATCTAGGGGGCTCCAGTGATGATCGTGCGTCCGGTGGAAAATTCACTGCCAGCCTGGGCCGTGGCCTTGGTACGCGCGGCGACGGTTGCGCTGGCAATCATGGCGGCGGTTGGGCCCGGCCTGGCCACCCGCGCCGGCGCGGCCGAGACCATAAACGGCAGCGGCGGCACTTTGAGGGTCGAGGTCGACAAGGGCACCATGGTTCGGCTGTCCGGCCCGGCAACGACGGTTTTCGTCGCCAATCCGGCTATCGCCGACATCCAGGTCAAGTCGCCGACGGTCATCTATCTGTTCGGAAAGTCGCCGGGCGAGACCACGCTGTTCGCGGTCAACGTGCGCGGCGGACTATTGCTCAACTCCGACGTGATCGTGACGCATAATCTTGCGAGCCTGAACGAGGCCCTGCGCGAGGTGCTTCCCGAGGCGGACATTACGGCGCGTTCGGTGCGCGGCGCCGTGGTCCTGAGC
This sequence comes from uncultured Alphaproteobacteria bacterium, assembly GCA_965372875.1. Lineage (GTDB taxonomy): Bacteria > Pseudomonadota > Alphaproteobacteria > CBDVDY01 > CBDVDY01 > CBDVDY01. The sequence goes on from CBDVDY010000190.1 coordinate 1,653, forward strand.
GGCACCGTAACGAGCGCCGGCGAGGCCGAGGACGCGCGCCAGATCGCGGCGCAGTTCGTTCCGAACCCCGAGAAAGTCATCAGCCGCATCGACGTGGAGGGCCCGAACCAGGTAACGCTGCGCGTCCGCATCGTCGAGACTTCGCGTACGGTCCTGCGCGACCTCGGCATCAACTGGGACGCGGTGTTCTCGGTCGGCAAGAATTTCGCGTTCGGCATTTTCACCGGCGCGTCGACGACCTTGAACAACGCGGTTTTCCCGCCGGCCGGCTCGTTCGGCACCCGCGCGGGCGGCGTCAACAACTTCGCCGGCACCTTCTCCAATGGCAACGGCCTGGCCGTCAACAGCCTGATCGACGCGCTGGAAACCGAGGGCCTGATCAAGACGTTGGCGGAGCCCAACCTGACCGCGGTTTCGGGTGAAACGGCCGAATTCCTCGCCGGCGGCGAGTTTCCCATCGTCGTGCCGCAGAAGGACAACGCCAACACCATCGAATTCAAGCAGTTCGGCGTCAGCCTGTCGTTCACGCCGACCCTGGTCAGCGGCGATCGCATCAGCCTGAAGGTCGAGCCGGAGGTCAGCCAGCTCTCGCAGGCCGGCTCGGTCAACCAGAACGGCTTCAGCGTATCGGCCTTGACCACGCGGCGGACCAAGACCACGGTCGAGCTCGCCAGCGGGCAGAGCTTCGCCATCGCCGGACTGCTTCAGAACAACGTCAATTACGACATCAACAAGGTGCCGGGGCTGGGCGACGTGCCGATCCTGGGTCACCTGTTCCGGTCGCAGAATTTCAGGCGCAACGAGACCGAACTGGTGATCATCATCACGCCTTATATCGTCCGTCCGTTCACGGCGAAGCCGAAAAACCCGGTCCAGGCCCAGGCGAGCCCGCCGGCCGACGTCGAACGCATTTTCTTTGGCCCGGAGCATCGCGGCGCGGCGCGCCCGGGCGAAAGCCCGACCGGCGGCGGCGAGAAGCGCCTCGTCGGTCCGGTCGGATTCATTCTCGAGTAGGGGGCGGCGCAATGTCGACGCAAAACGGAAATACCACCGGAATCAAGGATATGCGGTTGCGATTGGCCGCCGCCGCATTGGCGGTCGGTCTCGTCGCCGGCTGCGCGCCCGATCTCGAGGTTCGGCCGCAGCCAATGAACACGGCGCAGTGGATTCAGTTGAGCCACAAGGTCACGTTCGCGCCCGGGCAGGCGGCCCTGTCGCCGGCCGCGGCGCGCGCCATCGACGCCTTCGTGCATCGGGCCGAGATCGCCTATGGCGACCGCATCGTCGTCAAGGGCGGCTCCGCCAAATCCGCCGCCGCGGCGCCGGCGCTGGCGGCCCAGCGCGCCAAGGCGGTGATGGCCTATCTTCGGCGTCACCGCATTCCCAGCCGGCATTCGCCGGCGCTGGCGGTCACCCTCGGCGCCGACCAGTCGGCCATCGTCGTGGGCCGGTATATCGTCGTCGGGCCGGACTGCCCGGCGTGGAGCGACGTCCTCGCCGGCGGTGATCTGAGCAGCGAGGCCGACCGCTTCGGGCCGCAGCTCGCGTATGGCGCCGCCGGCACAAGCGGATTCATGACGCCGGCGCTCGGCTGCGTTACCGCGTCCGCGCTGGGCGCGCAAATCGCCGATCCCGGCGACCTCGTCGACGGCGGCCGTCTTGGCCCCGGCGACGCCCAGTTCTTCAGCCGCGGCATGCGCCGGTACCGGTTCGACAAAACCAAGGAGGCCAAGTCCGTCAGCACCTCTGGCCAAGGGGGGTCGAAATGAGCGAGGTGCCTGAGTTCTCCAAGAATCCCGCGCCGGCGGCCGAAACCAAATCGGCCAGCCTGGCCGATGATTCCACCCGTCCCGTTGGCGGTGTCGCCGCCGCCGACGCCGTCGCCTTCGTTGGCGACGAGGAAACCAGCGTGGCCGTGGCCGCCGCTTTCGACGAGCAGCACATCGCCGGAGACGTGCGCACCGGCGGCGTCGCCGCCGCGGTCAAGTATCTCGGTAGCGCCCAGTCGCCGCGGCTGCTGATTGTCGATCTTTCCGGCGTCGAAGACGCGATGCACGAGATCGATTCGCTGGCCGAGGTCTGCGACCCGGGAACCAGCGTGATCGCCTTCGGCACCGCGAACGACGTTACCCTGTTCCGCGATCTGCTCGCCGCCGGGGTGGCCGACTATCTGATCAAGCCGGTCGCGGCGGATGCGATCAACCAGTCGATCGTCAACGCGCTGCATCATCACCAGCCTGCCGAAACCGGGCCGGAATCGCATTCGCAGGGCCGGATGATTGCCTTCGTCGGCGCCCGTGGCGGCGTCGGCGCCAGCTCGGTGGCGATCAATTGCGCCAACATCGTGGCCCGGGAGCACGGCAAGCGGGTCGTGTTCGTCGACCTCGACCTGCAATTCGGCACGACGGCGCTGGCGCTGGACATCGAGGCCGGGCGGGGGCTGCGCGAAGCGCTGGAAAACCCGGCCAGGATCGACAGCCTGTTCGTTGCCAGCGCCGCGGTCAATGTCGGTCAGAACCTGTTTGTCCTGGCCGCCGAGGAGCCGCTCGACGGCCCCCTGAATTTCGACCCCGAGGCGCTCGATCTGCTGCTTTCCGAGCTGCGCAACAGCTTCGACTGGATCATGCTGGACGTGCCGCGGTCCGCGGCGGTGGCGCAATGGGGCATGCTGGCGTCCGCCAGCGCCATCGTGTTCGTCTCGGACCTTACGCTTCCGGGCATGCGCGACACCATGCGGCTCACCGGAATAGCCAAGTCCGTCGTGCCGGACGCGAAAATCGTGGTCGTGGCCAACCGCGCCGGCCTAGACAAGAAGAGCGAGATCCCGGCCAAGGAATTCGAGAAGAGCGGGGAGACCAAGGTCGACTACATTCTGCCGAACGACGTCAAGGCGTGCGGGCTTGCGGCCAATAACGGCAAATCGCTTCTCGATGTCGCCAAGGGCGCCAAGGTCACGATTGCGCTCCGGCGGATGACCGAGGGCCTGGTCGGGTCCAAGAAGGGGGCAAAGCGTCCGCCCGGCTGGCGCCGCCTATTTGAAAAATGAGCAAGGGCTTCGGCCGACGCAGCACCGACGGGTCCGCCAAGGGCCGGGCCGCGCCCACGCCGGCCCGGCCCGATGGCGATTCCGGTCGCCCAGGCGCGGCCCAGCCGGCCGCCAAGGCGAAGCTCAAGCCGGCCGCCGACGGTCCCGCCACCGCCAAGAAACTCGTCGAATTCCTGATCGAGGAGCGTGTCGGCATCCAAGTGGCGGCCGCCCTGCCGGAGGCGGAGCTGGCCGAGCGAATCGGGTCGCTGGTCGACGAGGCGCTCGCCTCGCAGCGTCTCGATCTTCCGGCGCCGAAGCGGAAGGCGCTGGTGGGCGAACTCGTCGCCGACGTGGCCAAGCGCGCCAAGGCGGAGAGCGGCGACCTGCCGGACAAGGTGGAGCTAAACGGCGCGGCCGAGCCGGCGGCGGCGCCGTGTGTCCCGGCCAAAGCGAAGAAATCGGCGGCTTCGGCCAGCCGGGCGAGCGTCACCAACGCCAAGCACAAGGTGCAGCCGGTGTTGATGGAGCGCATCGACGCGGCGGCGGCGGCGGCGCTGCCGCGCGACGAGCTGGCGCGCCAGATCACGGAAATTCTGTCGGAAATCCTGGGCGAGCAGAAGGTCCGGCTCAACCTGGCGGAACAACGCGAGCTGGTCGAGACGCTGCTCGACGACATGCTCGGCCTGGGCCCGCTGGAGCCGCTCCTGGCCGACGAAACGATCACCGACATATTGGTCAACGGCCCGTACCAGGTCTACATCGAACGCGCCGGCAAGCTCGAAGTCACCGACGTAAAGTTCCGCGACAACGATCACGTGATGAACATCGCCACCCGCATCGTCACGCGTATCGGCCGGCGCGTCGATGAATCCTCGCCGCTCGTCGATGCCCGCCTGGAAGACGGCAGCCGCGTCAACATCATCATCCCGCCGCTCGCCATCGACGGGCCGTCGATCTCAATCCGCAAATTTTCCAAGAAGGCAATCACCATCGAGGTCATGGTGCGGCAGAAGAACATCTCGCCCGAGATGGCGACGGTGCTGAAAATCGCCGGCCGCGCGCGCCTCAACATCCTGATCTCCGGCGGTACCGGCTCGGGCA
>CBDVDY010000191.1:0-5753 GCA_965372875.1 uncultured Alphaproteobacteria bacterium
GGATGCCGACCGTACAGTGAACGACTGGGTGACATTTGACTTCGGCTCGTCGAATTCGTCGTATGCTGAATTGTACGCTTTTGCGGTCGCCTAAAACGATTAACCTGGTTCGCCTACACCAGCCACTATCAGCCATCGAGGGCTCATGCGCGTATATAAATTTCTGAACGCCAAATTCGGCGTCGAAGCATTGGAATTCTGCCGGCTGAAGGTTTCCCGAATTGGCGATCTCAATGACCCGTTTGAACTGTTGGGCGTTAATCTGTCCGACCGGGAGTTACGTACGGCATTTATCGCGATGAAGAACGCCTTGGCTGAGGATCGCGGTTTGCTCTGCTTTAGCAAGCGCTGGTGGAATCCAGTATTGTGGAGCCATTACGCAGACAGTCACCGAGGCCTTTGCTTAGGATTCGATGTCCCGGATAATTTACTAATCAAAGTGAGTTACACCACTAAACGAGCCGCGCCAGCAACGCTGTCCTCTAACCAGCAAACGGTCAAAGAGCGAGCAATGAAAAAAATTCTCGCCACGAAATTTCAGCACTGGAGCTACGAGGAAGAGGTACGATTGTTTGTCGGCCTGGAGGATAAGGATCGGCGCAGCGAGCATTATTTTTTCGATTTCTCGGATCAACTAAAGCTGGCAAAAATTATCGTAGGCGCTGAATCGGCCATTTCTCGCAGGGAACTTGCAGCAGTTCTTGGAGAGCAAAACGCTCATATCGAGCGGCTTAAGGCGCGACCGGCCTTCACATCGTTTAGCGTAGTGCGGAACAAAGATGAATCGTTATGGCGCTAAATCGGGCCGCAAGCAGTCGATTTCGGATACTGGCTGCGCTCGGCCTCGTTGACGAACTCTGAACATCGAACGATTTGATCCGACGAGCCAATAGCCACGAACACCGTGCGCTCCCGCGTAACTGGCTGGGATCAAAGGGCGGGCAGCTTGCGGCGGGATGGGCGCGCACCTATAACGGGCCAGCGATTCACGCGCACTGGCAAGGACCAAAATCGCCTCATGATCATCGTCACCGGCGGCGCCGGATTCATCGGCTCGAACCTGGTGGCCGGCCTGGAGGAGCGGGGCGTCAACGGCCTCGTGGTCTGCGATCGGCTGGATAATGGCGACAAGCGCCGCAACATCGCCAAGCGCGCGCTGCCCGAGCCGATAGCACCCGAGGATCTGCTCGACCGGGTGGCGCGCGAGGGCGGGCGCATCGACGCGATCTTTCACCTGGGCGCCATCTCGTCGACCACCGAGACCGACGGCGATCTGATCATGCGCACCAACTTCGATTTGCCGCTGCTTCTTTGGCAGTTGTGCGCCGAGCACGGTATTCGATTCATCTACGCGTCGTCCGCCGCCACCTACGGCGATGGCGGCGCGGGCTTCGACGACGATTCCGGGGCCGAGGCGCTGGCGCGGCTCAAGCCCCTCAACCTCTACGGCTGGAGCAAGCATTTGTTCGACCGGCGGGTGGCCCGGCTGGCCGCCGACGGCGCGCCATCTCCGCCGCAATGGGCCGGGCTCAAATTCTTCAACGTCTACGGCCCGAACGAGTATCACAAGGGGGCCATGAAAAGCGTCGTCGCCCAGCTCTACCCGCGCGCGGCGGCGGGCGAGCCGGCCCGGCTGTTCCGCTCGCATCACCCCGACTATGCCGACGGCGGACAATTGCGCGACTTCGTCTGGGTCGGCGATTGCGTCGCGGTCATGCTGTGGCTGTACGACAACGCGGACGTGAGCGGCCTGTTCAATCTTGGCACCGGCCGGGCCCGCAGTTTCGCCGATCTCGCCGCCGCGACCTACCGCGCCGCCGGGGCCGAGTTGCGCATCGACTATATCGACACGCCGCCCGAAATTCGCGACAAGTACCAGTACCGGACGGAAGCCAGGATGGAGCGCCTGCGCGCGGCCGGCTACGCGCCGGCGTTTACCTCGCTCGAGGACGGCGTCGGCGAGTACGTGACGCGCTATCTCGCCGCCCCGGACCCGTATCTATGAGCACCCCGATTATCAGGCCATGACCGAATTCTCCATGATCCTCGCCATCGCCTTTCCCAACTTCGACCCGGAGTTGGTGCGCATCGGCCCGTTCGCGATTCGCTGGTACGCGCTCGCCTACATCGCCGGGCTGGTGCTCGGCTGGCTCTATATCCGCGCGCTTGCCGCCCGCCCGCCGGCGCTGATGACGCGGGAGCAGACCGACGATCTGCTGCTGTGGGTGACCGTGGGCGTGGTGCTGGGCGGGCGCCTCGGGTCGGTCTTGTTTTACAATGCGGAGTATTACCTCGACCATCCGCTCGACGCGCTCAAAATCTGGCGCGGCGGCATGTCGTTCCATGGCGGGCTGCTGGGCGTCGCCGTGGCCATGATCTGGTTCGCGCGCCGGCGGGGAATCAGCCCCTTCGCGGTATCCGATTTCGTTTCCTGCGCCGTGCCGATCGGCCTGTTCTTCGGCCGCATCGCCAATTTCATCAATGGCGAGCTGTGGGGCCGCGCCACCGGCGTATCGTGGGGCGTGGTGTTTCCGCATCCGGCGGCCGGCGGCCTGCCGCGCCATCCGAGCCAGCTTTACGAAGCCTTGCTCGAAGGGCTGGTGCTGTTCGCGCTCCTGTTCGTGCTGACGCGAACGACGCGCTGGCGCCATCGCCCGGGCCTGATGACCGGCGTCTTCTGCATGGGCTACGGCGCCGCCCGCATGTTCGTCGAATTCTTCCGCCAACCGGACGCGAATCTCGGATATCTCGCGGGTGGCGCCACCATGGGGCAGCTGCTGTCGATACCGCTGTTCCTGTTCGGCGCCGGCCTCGTCCTTTGGGCGCGCCGCCGGGCGCCAATCTAAACAGTGGCAACACTCGCCGCGCGTCTTGAACGCTTGATCGCCGCCGAGGGTCCGATCTCCGTGGCGCGCTACATGGCCGAAGCGCTCGGCCATCCCGAGCACGGCTATTACATGCGCGGCGATCCCCTGGGTGCTTCCGGCGATTTCATCACCGCGCCCGAGATCAGCCAGATGTTCGGCGAGCTGATCGGCCTGTGGTGCGCGGTGGTCTGGCGGACGATGGACCGGCCCACGCCCGTGCGGCTGGTCGAGCTCGGCCCCGGCCGCGGCACGCTGATGGCCGACGCGCTGCGCGCCGTGGCGCGGACCGCGCCGGAATTCGGCGCCGCGATCGACCCGCACCTGGTCGAAACCAGCCCGCCCTTGCGCGCGGCCCAGCGCGAGGCGCTCGGCGACACGCCGGCCGCCTGGCACGACGATATAGCGCGGGTTCCCGCCGGGCCGGCGCTGGTCATCGCCAACGAGTTCTTCGACGCCCTGCCGGTGCATCAGTTCGTCCGCGCCGGCGGCGGCTGGCGCGAGCGCCTGGTCGCCTTCGATCCGGCGAAGGGCGCGTTTTGCTTCCAGCCGGCGGCCGCCGAGACGCCGGCGCTGGCCATGATACCGCCCGCGCTTCGGGGCGGCGGCGAGGGCGACATCGTCGAAATCCGGCCCGCCGCCAGGGAAATCGCCGCCGCCATCGCCAGGCGAATCGGCGCGCACGGGGGCGCGGCACTTGTTGTCGATTACGGCCATGCGCGCAGCGCCGCCGGCGACACCTTGCAGGCGGTGCGCGGCCACCGCCACGCCGACCCGCTGACCGCGCCGGGCCAGGCGGACCTTACCGCCCACGTGGATTTTCAGGCGCTCGCCGAAGCCGCCTCGGAGGCCGGCGCGGCGCTTCATGGGCCGGTGACGCAGGGCGCCTTCCTGACCGCGCTGGGCATCGAGGCGCGGCGGGACAGGCTCGCTTCCGCCACCCCTGACATGGCGGAGGGGATTCGCCGCGACTGCCGGCGCTTGATCGACGCGTCGGAAATGGGCAGTTTGTTCAAGGTGCTGGCATTAGCCCACCCGGACCAGCCCGAACCGCCGGGATTTACGAACGGAATTCATGACAGATAACCTCGAACCCATCCGCGCCGAGGCGCTTGCCGGCCAGCCCGGCCTGCAACACGGCTTTTTCACCCGCCGGGGCGGCGTCAGCGAAGGGCTGTTCGCCTCGCTCAATTGCGGCTTCGGCTCGGACGACGATTCGAGCCGGGTCGCGGTCAACCGGGGCCGCGTGGCCGGCGCCGTGGGCGTCGACGCCGACGCACTGGTCACCGTCTACCAGGTGCACGGCAGCCGCGTGGCGCTGGTCAACATTCCCTGGCGGTGGGACGAGGCGCCCGAGACCGACGGCATGGTGACGGCCGAGCCGGGCATCGCGCTCGGCATCCTCACCGCCGATTGCGCGCCGGTGCTGTTCGCCGATTCGGAGGCTGGCGTGATCGGCGCCGCGCACGCCGGCTGGCGCGGGGCCAAGGCCGGCATTCTGGAGGAAACGGTGTCCGCGATGATCCATCTTGGCGCCCGCGCCGATTCCATCAGCGCCGCCGTCGGGCCCTGCATCGGCCAGAATTCCTACGAGGTCGGACCGGAATTTCCGGGGCCGTTCCTGGAGGAGGATTCGGGCGCGTTCGCCTTTTTCCGGCCGGGTACGCGCCGCGGCCGTTTCATGTTCGACCTTGCCGGTCTGGTGCGGCGCCGGCTGGAGCGGCTCGGTCTCGCCGGGGTCGAGGCGGTGGGCGGCGACACCTGCGCCGAGGAAGACAAGTTTTTCAGCTATCGCCGGGCGACGCACCGGCGCGAGACCGACTACGGCCGCAACCTGTCGGTCATCGCGCTCGCCGGCTGAACGGAAACAAACCGTGGCCGATCTCGAAAACATGGTCATCGAGACCACCGAGATGCACACGGGCGGCGAGCCGGTGCGCATCGTCACCTCCGGCTACCCGCCGGTCGAGGGCGACACGATCCTGGCCAAGCGCCGCTACGCGCGCGAACAGCTCGATCATCTGCGCCGGTTCCTGATGTTCGAGCCGCGCGGCCACGCCGACATGTACGGCGTGATTCCGGTCGAGCCCGATATCGACGAGGCCGATTTGGCGGTGCTGTTCATGCACAACGAGGGCTACTCCACCATGTGCGGCCACGCAATCATCGCGCTCGGCCGCTGGGCGGTGGATACCGGGCGGGTGGACCGGCATGGCGCCGAGTCGCGGGTCAATATCCAGTGCCCCTGCGGTCTGGTCCGCACCCGCGTGGCCGGCGCGGAAGACGAAGCCGGCACCGTCTATTTCGAGAGCGTGCCGGCGTTCGCCTTCGCCCTCGACCGCGTCGTCGAGGTGCCCGGATGCGGTGCGGTCAGCGTCGATATCGGCTATGGCGGCGCCTTCTATGCGCTGGCGCCGGCCGCCGCGCTGGGGCTCGACGCCCGTCACGCGCCGGTGCGTGAGTTGGTCGACGCGGCCGACGCCGTAAGCCAGGCGGTCAAGGAGCAAGTGCCGCTCGCCCATCCCGACGACTCCGATCTCGCGTTTCTCTACGGCACCATCCTGACCGACGGGGCCGATGCGTTCGAGGAGGCCCCGACCCACAACGTCTGCGTCTTCGCCGAGCGCCAGGTCGACCGCAGCCCGACCGGCAGCGGCGTGACCGCGCGGATCGCCGTGATGCGCGCCAAGGGCCTGATCGAAATGGGCCAGGCGCGGCGCTTCGAGAGCATCACCGGCAGCGTCTTCAGCGGCCGGGCGATCGCCGAATCCAAGCTCGGCGATTTCGACGCCGTCACCGTCGAGGTCGGCGGCCGCGCGCACTACACCGGAAGCGCGCGCTTCACGGTCGAGCCCGACGACATGCTGGCCGGCGGCTTTCTGCTGCGCT
>CBDVDY010000192.1:0-5746 GCA_965372875.1 uncultured Alphaproteobacteria bacterium
GCCGATGATCGTGGTCCGCGGATAGCCGGCGCGCAGCAATGCATCGCGGCAGGCCTCGGCCTTGTCCGCCGGGACGCTCGCCAGCAGTCCGCCCGCCGTCTGTGGGTCGAAGATCAACGGATAAATCGGGTGCCGCGAGACGTTTTCGAGATCGCCGATGGCGCGGCGCAGACGCACGTTCTCGGGCTGTAGCGAACTGAAAATGCCGGCCTCGACGGTTTGCAGCGCGCCGTCCAGAAGCGGCACGTCGGCCAGCCTGAGCTCGACATCCACCTCGGACGGCTTGGTCATCTCGACAAGATGCCCCAGAAGGCCGAAGCCGGTTACGTCGGTGCAGGCGGTGGCGCCGTGGGCGTGCAGGATTTTCGCCCCCTGGTAATTGGACAGGAGCATCGAATCGAGCGCGCCGGTGATCCAGCGGCCCTTGGCCTTGAGCCGCATGTCGGCGGCAAACAGCGTGCCGGTGCCCAACCCCTTGGTCAGGATCAGCTTGTCGCCGGGCCGCATGCCGCCCTTTTTCAGGATTTGGTCCTTGTCCGCGAGCCCGTTGACCGAAAAGCCCAAGGACAGCTCTTCGCCTTCGCCGGTGTGGCCGCCGACGAGCGAGGTGTTGGCTTCGTTGAGCACCTTGAGCGCGCCGGACATCATCTGGAACAAAGTGTCCTCGACCTTGCTTTCGATGCCGAAGGGCACGACGGCAATGGCCAGCGCCGACTGCGGCTCGCCGCCCATGGCAAAGATGTCGCCCATGGCGTGGTTCGCGGCGACCTGGCCGAAGACATACGGGTCGTCGATGAAGGAGCGAAAGAAATCGACGGTGTGGACCATCATCTTGCCCGGCGGCACCTCGACCACCGCCGCGTCGTCTGGCTCGTGCAGGCCGATGACGATATCGTCGCGCTGCGCCGGTTCCAGTTGGCCGAGCGCCCGGGTCAGTACGGTGCTCCCCACTTTCGCGCCACAGCCGCCACAACGCATGGCGATGGCGGAAATTTCCTTGATCACCGATTTGTCGGCAAGGCCGGCGGCGATTTTGGGCGCGTCGTCCTCGTCCATCTCGGGCAGATCGCCGTATTTGCGCATGAAGCGCCGGTCGATCCAGTCCTTCCACCGCCAGACATAGGCGCCTTCGAGCGACCAGCCGGACCGCGAGGCCACCGCGTACTTGTCGCCGGTACTGATCAGGCTGAGGAAATTCTTCTGCGGCGCGAACGGGCGCAGCCGCCGGCCGGTTAGCGCCCGGCGCAGATTGCGCGCCAGCGGCTTGCCTTGGCGCACCGCGAAGACGCCAGCCTTCTCGCGCGGGTGATTGATCATCGTGGCGATATCGCCGGTGGCGAAGATGTCGGCGTGCTTGAGCGCTTGCAGATTGTCGTCGACGCGGACGAATCCGCCCTCGTCGACGTCGAGGCCGGCCTCGGCCAGCCAGGGCGCCGCTCCGGCGGCGGTTACCCATAGTATCTCGTCGAGATCGATGCGCCGCCGATCGGCCAGCAGCAGATGATCGTCGGCGACTTCGGCCACGCGCTCGCCGGTATGCACCTGGACCCCGCGTTCGGCCAGGACGCGGTTGTATTTTGCCCGCACGCGCGGGTTATGGGTGGGCAGGATACCATCGGTGTCGGTAACGACGTGGAATTCCAGTTTTTCCGGGCCCGTATTCCGCCCGGCAAGCATTTTGCCCAGGCGATATTGCGCGGCCAGGGTCAATTCGACCCCACCGGCGCCGGCGCCGACAACGCCGATCCGGTGGGTCCCGGTCGATTCCAGCACGCGCTCGATCAACTGCTCCCAGCGGTCGATAAAGGTGTTTATCGGCTTGACCGGCACGACCCGTCCCTCGGCGCCGGGAACATCGGCGACCCGTGGCGCCGAGCCGATATTGATCGACAGCAAATCGTAGGATACCGGCGGCCGGCCGCGGCACAATACCAGTTTGTTGACCGGATCGAGACCGACCACCTCGTCGTGATAGAAGCGCGCATCGCAAAATCGCGCCAGCGGCTGGAGGTCGATATGGGCGTCGTCAAACCCGTAGTGACCGGCGACGTACCCCGGCAGCATGCCCGAATATGGTGTGTGCACGTCGCGGCAAATCAGCGTGAGGCGCACGCCGGGGAGCGGCTTCATGCCGAAGCGCTTGAGCACCGTGACATGGCTGTGGCCGCCGCCCACCAGCACGAGGTCCTTGACGATCGGAGTATTGCTTTTTTTCATCTCTTTCTCATGATTTTCGCCTTACCAATCCGGTTGGAAGTCAAGTTCCGTTCCCGTGTTGCCTGGCGCGCCTACGCCGCATCCGCCGTCATCGACAGTTTGAGGCGGGCGCGAATGACGCGCGATATCTTGTCGATGAGGATATTGAGGCCCGCCGTCACGGCGATGAGGAACATCGCCCGGTCGAAGCGGATGTCGGCGATCGCGCTGTCGACATAGAATCCCAGCGTGTGGATGCCGAGAATGCCGAGAATCGCGGTTTCGCGCAGAATTATCTCCCAGCGGTAGAACAGGAATGCCAGGAACTGGCCGTAGACCCGCGGCAGGACCTCGTAGGCATAAAGATTGATTCCGCGCGGACTATCCAAGCGCTGGGGCAGCGAATCGGCATGGCGTCCGGTCAGATGGCCGATAATGGCGCCATTGTGAATCGCCAGCGCGATGATCGCCGGCAGCATCGACGGACCCCAGAACTGGAGAAACAGGAAGGCAAGAATATATTCCGGGGTCGAACGGACAATTACCAGCAACACATGGCCAAAAGTGCGGCCCACTGGGCCGAAAAACTTACGCGAGACCAGCGGGAACAGCAGCAGGGTCAGGAAACCGGTACCGACGAGCGCGATCTGGGTCAGAAGAACCGTGTTGGCGATGCCGATAAGGGCCTGCTCGCTCACCAACTCCCAGACCCAGTCGCCGAACGAGGCGATGGCGCTAAAATCCAGAGATTCAGCCGTTCTAAGCGGATACGGGACAATGTCCTGCGTGACAAATCGGACAATATTGTCCCAGGAAATTTCGGCCCCCCGCTCGAGGAAAAACGGCGCGGCAAGGACGAACAACGGTGCGATTCGCGGCCGCAACCAGAGGCGCAGGGTGGCGATCAGCAGATAAAACAGGATCAACAGGGCGGAGACCTGCGAGTATTGACCCTGCATGAACGCCGATTCGAGGTGAAAACCCAGGGTGGGCAGGCCGACAAAGCCCAGAATCGCGCTCGAACGAAGGCCGCACTCGAAGCGGTAGAACGTGTAGGACTTGAAATGCTGCCAAACGTCCGGAAGCCGGGCGAAAAAGAAGGAAGAGACGAGGCCGCTGCCGAACGGAAGCGACCGCAGGGGCGCGGGATCCGCTTCCTCCAGTATTTCCGCATAGACCTTGGCGCAAATGCCGGCGTAGGGAATGGCGATCGCCAGGACGCCGGTCAGCGGCGTGACGCCGAAAACCTGCAGGAAGATGAGCGCCCAGAACAATTCATGAACAGAACGGATGACGGCGCAACCAACCCTTACCAGCCGCGAATTCGGGTAGACGAATGAGAGTGCGAAGCCGCCGATGCCGCCGAACGCCACGCCGAGGAGGGCGAACGCCACGGTCTGAAGCAGGGCGTTTCCCAGCCGGTCCACGGCAACGAAATCGGGCGTCAAGACGCCCATCGCCAAGCGTCCGATTTCGGCCCACGGATCCACCGTGGACACCTGCAAATCGGCGAAAAGCAGGCAAACAAAGGCCAGTCCGACGAACGACAGGCTGGTATTGACGGCTGTCAGGCGTGGCATCGGGCTCAGTCGCGGTAAAGTGCATCGAGATCGTCCGGCGAAAGGCCCGCGGTCGGCTTATCCAGCTCAATCCCGCCGTTTTTTATGCCGATCACCCGGTCGGTATAGGCCAGCGCCAGACCGACGTCGTGCATGGCCAATACGATGGTGCCATGGGTCTCCCGAATGGTTTCCAGCACCCGCCGCGCCTGATGCTCGTCGACCGAAGAGACCGGCTCATCGCCGAGCAGCGCCGGGCTACCTTGAAAAAGCGCGCGCGCCACCGCCGCGCGTTGCTGCTGCCCGCCGGACAACTCGCCCACCGGCGCGAATATCTTGTCGGCCAGCCCCAGGGAGTCGAGAATCGGCTCGATCTCGCCGATTTCACGACGGCTGGGCCGAACCAGATTGCGCAAATTGTACCAGGTCGAGTAGCGATTGAGGCGGCCGATATAAACGTTGTGAAACACGGAAAGCGTGCGAACCAGGGCCCAATCCTGTGGAATCAGGGCCGAATCGGCGCTGCGCTGGCGGTAAAGCAGGGCCAGAAGCGTCGATTTGCCCGCCCCGCTCTCGCCGACCAGCGCCACGCGTTCGCCCGCCGCGATACTGAGCGTCACCCCGCTCAGGACCTCCCGTCCGTTATAACTCGCGCTGGCGTTGACGAGCTCGAACATAGTCAGTCCAAAAGGCCGATTTCCCTGGCCATCTTCTCGATTGCCTGGTAATCGCCGTTTCCGGCGGCCACGAAGCTCTTGCGGGGAAACGAAGCCAGCAGATCCGGGTCGGAGAGGCGCAGCAGCGCGTCGGCGACCCGTCGCTTGAAGCCCGCGCCCCATGTTTTGTCCACGTCGCCCCGGATCGTCCATTGATAGTCGGGATAAGGGGGTGTTTCCCAGATGATGGACACTTTCCCAGGGTCGACTCGGCCGGCTTTTACCGCGTTCGCCCAGACCTTGAAGTTCACCGCGCCCACCGCGTAGGCGCCGGACTGCACCAGGGCGATGGTACGCGAGTGATCGCCGCTGAAACCGACGCGCGCGAATGCGTCGTCCGGGGACTTGCCGAGATTTTTGCGGATGTGGTAGTCGGGCATCAGCCGGCCCGAGGTCGATCCCTTCGAGCCGAATGTGAAGGTCTTGCCCGCAATATCGGCCGGAAATTCCTTGGATTTCGCGATTTTCGTGCTTTCGTGCGCGATGAAATAGGTGACGAAGAACTGATCCTCGTAGCCCTGCGCCACGGCTTCGGAGCCCGGCACCAGCAGGCGCGCCCGGACCCCGGACAAACCGCCGAACCAGGCCAGCTGCACCTGATTGTTACGGAACGCTGTCACCGCCGCGGCATAGGACTTGACCGGGATGTATTCGACGTCGGCGCCGGTCTCCCTGGCGAGATAGGCCGCGATCTTGTCGAACCTTTGCCGAAGCCGCGTTTCATCCTCGTCCGGGATGGCGGTAAACACGAAAGTGTCGGCCCGCGCCGCGGCGGCCAGGCTCAGGCCAAGGAACAGCGCGAATGCGATCGATATACGCAACAAGACCAATCCCCAAGCATGAATTCATAGGAACCAGGACCATCGACCGCGCTCTGGCGCCGCCGGGGCCCACCGGTATTTCCGTATTATCGGATCCTTAGGGACTCAGGGTGGGACGCGCCGGTACCAGGATTTTTCGGGCGAATCCCACACCAGCGACAGGCCAATTCTGACGGCGCCATACCATATCTTGGGGCAACGCGCATCGACCGCAATATCGGCGGTATACAGGCCGGCCCATCCTTCGCCGTTTTCCGGCCCAAGCCAATACTCCAAGCCGGATCGCCTCGGCATGGAAGCCTCCCCTGCGACGTTTTCCGGGCACCGGTTCCTGGCTGGGCGATGCCCCCGCGCGAATCAACATAATGCGCCGGTCTGGCCGATGTCTACCCCTTCACCGCGAACATCGTACGGGCCGTATCCGCGAGGGAGGAATCATGCCGTCATGACGGCG
>CBDVDY010000193.1:0-5707 GCA_965372875.1 uncultured Alphaproteobacteria bacterium
GCGGCAAAAAAGCCGGCGGCGAAGAAACCGGCGGCGAAAAAAGCCGCCGCCAAGAAGCCGGCGCCATAGGGTCTTATCGTCTCGGATCGAAACGATCCGAGACGTGAATAAGCCCCTAAATTTAATGATGGAGGGCGATTCACGGCTCAAATCGATTCGATTTGAACCGATCGCACTCCAGGCGAAGAAGTAGCGCGCCGGGAAAAGACACGAAGGAGCATACGTCATGGCCCACAAAAAGGCGGGCGGCAGTTCCAGGAACGGCCGGGATTCGGCCGGACGGCGGCTCGGCGTCAAGAAATACGGCGGCGAGATCGTAATTCCCGGCAATATCATCGTGCGCCAGCGCGGCACCAAGTTCCATCCCGGCGAGAACGTCGGCATGGGCAGGGACCACACCCTTTTCGCCGTCGGCGAGGGGCGGGTCAAGTTTTCGCACAAAGCCGGCGGCCGCACCTTCGTTTCGGTGGAGCCGCCGTCATAGAGCAGTTCCGGGTCGATGCGATTCGCCTTGACGATCCGCATCGACCCGGTGAATCTGCTCTAACTATTTGGTGTAGAGCGGATTCACGCAATCGCTGGGAACCACATAGTGGTTCCCACCAATCACGATCCGCTCTATGCCGCGCCCGAGCGGCTGGAAGGGCATCGGGGGAATGGGCGCATTCCCCCTTTTTCGTGGCCACCCTTTTTCGTGGCCATCCCATTTTCGTGGCTTATTGTGAACGACTGAATCGCGATGAAATTTTTGGACCAGGCCAAGGTATACGTGCGCAGTGGCGACGGCGGGGCCGGTTGCGTCAGTTTCCGGCGTGAAAAAAACATTGAATTCGGCGGCCCGGACGGCGGCGACGGCGGCGCGGGCGGGGATATCGTCGCCCATTGCGTCGACGGGCTCAACACGCTGATCGATTTCCGCTACCAGCAGCATATCAAGGCCAAGACCGGCCAGCACGGCATGGGCAAGGACCGCACCGGCGCCAGGGGCAAGGACGCCGTCATCAAGGTCCCCGCCGGCACCCAGATATTGGAGTCCGACAACGAGACCCTGATCGCCGATCTGACCGAGTCCGGTCAGCGGGTGGTTCTGGTGCGCGGCGGCGCGGCGGGCCGCGGCAACGCCCACTACAAGTCCTCGACCAACCGCGCGCCCCGTCGCGCCGACCCGGGCGAGCCGGGCACCGAGCACTGGCTTTGGCTACGGCTCAAGCTGGCCGCCGACATCGGCATCGTCGGCCTGCCCAACGCCGGCAAATCGACCTTCCTGGCGGCGGTGTCGCGGGCCCGTCCCAAGATCGCCGATTACCCCTTCACGACGCTGCATCCGCACCTCGGCGTGGTCTTTGCCGAGGGCGAGGAATTCGTGATCGCCGATATCCCTGGTCTGATCGAGGGCGCCCACGCGGGCAAGGGAGTCGGCGACCGGTTCCTGGGCCACGTCGAACGCTGCGGCGTGCTGCTGCATCTCGTCGATGGCACCGAGCCGGAAGTCGCCGCTTCCTATCGCACGATTCGCGGGGAACTCGAGAAATACGGCCAGGATCTGACGGACAAGGACGAGTTGGTGGCGCTCAACAAGTGCGACGCGCTGACACAAGAGGAAATCGAGGAGAAACGGGCGGCGCTGGCCGAAGCGGCTGGCGCGCCGGTACTCGCCATCTCGGGGGTCAGCGGCGCCGGCGTCGATCAGGCGCTGGCCGGTCTCCGCCGCCGGGTTCTGGCGTTTCGCGCGACCGCCCGGGATAGCGCGCCCTCGCTGGAAACGACGGTCCTATGAACACCCGCGCCACGCGGAATGCCGAGGGCGACGGCCTGGCCGACGCCCGCCGGTTGGTGATCAAGGTCGGCTCGGCGCTCCTCGTCGACGAAGCGTCGGGCGCGCTCCGGCGGGAGTGGCTCGATGCGCTGGCCGACGACGTCGCCTCCTGCCGCGGCCGCGGCCAGGACGTGATCCTCGTCTCCTCCGGCGCCATCGCCTTGGGAAGGCGGGAACTCGGATTCGATTCCGGTTCGCTCAAGCTCGAGGAAAAGCAGGCCGCCGCCGCGTGCGGCGCGATCCGTCTCGCGCACGCCTATCACGACACCCTGGCCCGCCACGACATCACGGTGGCGCAGGTGCTGCTGACGCTGCAAGACACCGAGGAACGCCGGCGCCACCTGAACGCCCGCGCGACCATCGGCACGCTCCTGCGTCGGGGCGCGGTGCCGGTCATCAACGAGAACGACACGGTGGCGACCGAGGAAATTCGCGTCGGCGACAACGACCGGCTGGCGGCCCGCGTGGCCCAGATGGTGAGCGCCGACACGCTGGTGCTGCTGTCGGATATCGACGGGCTTTACACCGCCGACCCGAAGCGCGTGCCGGAGGCCACGCATATCGACCGGATTACCGAGATCACGCCGGAAATCGAAGCCATGGCCGGCGCCGCGACGCCGGGCGCCAGCTCGGGGGGCATGGTGACCAAACTGGCCGCCGCCAAGGTCGTCTATTCGGCCGGCTGCCGCATGGTGATCTCGGACGGGACCGGGCCGCACCCGATCGCCGCCATATCCAGCGGCGCGAAATGCACCTGGTTTCTGCCGCCGGCCGGGCCTCGCGCGGCGCGAAAACGCTGGATCGCCGGATCGCTCCGTCCGGCGGGCGTCATTACCGTGGATCACGGCGCCGCCAAGGCGCTCGACGACGGGCGCAGCCTGCTTCCCGCCGGGGTCACCGGCGTGGAGGGCGCTTTCGAGCGCGGCGACGCGGTAATCGTGCGCGACCCCAAGGGACGCGATCTGGCGCGCGGCCTCTCCGCCTATTCGAGCGCCGACGCGGCCCGCATCAAGGGCCACAAAAGCCGTGAAATCGAAGCGATTCTCGGCTACCGTGGACGCGACGAAATGATCCACCGCGACGATCTGGCGTTGAGCCGACCATGGCCGAACCGAGCACAGTCAAGCAAGCCGCCAACGACGGCGTCCGGGCCGAGATGACCCGGCTCGGCGCCGCCGCGCGCGCGGCGGCCCGGGTGCTGGCCGATGCCTCGACCGAAGCGAAGAACGGCGCCTTGAAGGCCGCCGCGGCGGCGATTCGCGCCCGCCGGGACGAAATTCTCGCCGCCAACCGAAGCGACGTCGAGGCCGCGCGCGGGCGCGATCAGACCGACGCCTTCATCGACCGCCTGACCCTCGACGAGTCGCGGATCGAGGCCATGGCCAAGGGTCTCGAAGAAGTAGCACTGCTCGACGATCCGGTGGGTGCTACCATGGACGAGTGGGAACGGCCCAACGGCTTGCGCATCGCTCGGGTCCGCGTGCCCCTGGGCGTCATCGGCATCATTTATGAATCGCGGCCCAACGTCACCGCCGACGCCGGCGGCCTGTGCCTCAAATCGGGCAACGCGGCGATCCTGCGCGGCGGCTCGGAGAGCTTCCGTTCCTCGCGGCTGATCGGCGAATGCCTGCGACAGGGCCTGGCCGGCGCGGGCCTGCCGGAGGCAGCGGTGCAGATCGTTCCCACCACCGACCGCGCCGCGGTGGGCGATATGCTGACCATGCCCGACTATATCGACATCATCGTGCCGCGCGGCGGCAAGTCGCTGATCGAGCGGGTTCAGCGCGAGAGCCGGATTCCGGTGATCGCCCACCTCGACGGCCTCTGCCACGTTTACGTGGACGGCGACGCCGATCTGCAAATGGCGCGCGAGGTGACCGTCAACGCCAAGATGCGGCGGCCGGGTATCTGCGGGGCGGCGGAGACGCTCCTGGTGGACCGCCGCGCCCACAACAGCCATCTGGGGCCCGTCGTCGGGGACCTCCTCGAGGCCGGCTGCGAGGTGCGTGGCGACGAGGCGACGCGGGCGGTCGACCCACGCGTGGTGGCCGCCACCGAGGAGGATTGGGATACCGAGTATCTGGACGCGATCATTTCGGTGAAGCTGGTCGACGGCGTCGACGAGGCGATCGACCATATCGCGCGGCACGGCTCGAACCACACCGATTCCATCGTCACCGAGGACGAGGAAACGGCCGAGCGTTTCCTTGCCAAGGTCGATAGCGCCATCGTGCTGTGGAACGCCTCGACCCAGTACGCCGACGGCGGCGAGTTCGGCATGGGCGCCGAGATCGGCATTTCCACCGGCAAGCTGCATGCCCGCGGCCCGGTCGGCGCGGAACAGCTCACCAGCTATAAGTACGTCGTCCGCGGCTCGGGCCAGGTCCGGCCCTGAGCGGCCAGGTGCCGGACCAGATCCCTCTCGGCCAGCCCCTCTCGCGGCCAACCCTTTCACGGCCGGCCATGACCGCCGGGCGGCGCATCGGCCTGCTGGGCGGCTCGTTCAACCCGGCGCACGAGGGCCACGTCCATATCAGCGGCCTGGCGCTCGAATATTTAGCGCTCGACGAAGTGTGGTGGCTGGTCTCGCCGCAGAATCCCCTGAAGCCGGAAGACGGCATGGCGCCTTTCGCCGAGCGCCTCGCCGGCGCCCGGAATATCGCCGCGGCGGCCGACGGGCGGCGCTTCCGCGCCACCGGAATCGAGGCCCGATTCGGCACCCGCTATACCATCGACACGCTCCGGATGTTGAAGCTGCGCTGGCCTCGCGCCCACTTCGTCTGGCTCATGGGGGCGGATAATTTGATCGAAATCCCGAAATGGCGAAATTGGGCGGAAATCTTCGAGATTCTGCCGGTTGCGGTGTTCGACCGGCCGTCTTATGCTTCAAAGGCGCTGGCCGGCAAGGCGGCGCGGCGGTTCAAGGGAGGGCGGCTCGACGAGGAGCAGGCCCCTCGATTGGCCGGAATCAAGCCGCCGGCGTGGGTGTTCCTGCATGCGAGCCTGAACCCCGCCTCGGCGACGCGGATCCGGGCTGGCCAGACGGATTAATAACTCGGGATGATTGCTTTTGGCCGGCCGCGGACCAAGATCACAGGGTAGGAAAAGGCAAAGGAACGGAGGTAGCTACCATAGCTCAATACAATCGGACCCCCCCGACCGCGGCGCGTTTGCGCGAGGTCGTGGAGGCATCGCTTGACGACGACAAATCGGAGGACATCGTCGTCATCGAATTAGCGGGCAAGACCACCATCGCCGATTTCATGGTGGTCGCCACCGGGCGATCGCAGCGCCACGTGGGCGCGATGGCCGATCATCTCATCGAAAAATTCAAGGCGGAAGGCCTGCTCTCGGTTCCGGCCGAGGGCATGCCCAAATGCGACTGGGTATTGCTCGACGCCGGCGACGTGATCGTGCATCTGTTCCGCCCCGAGGTGCGGGCCTTCTATAACCTCGAGAAGATGTGGCGCCAACACATCCCCGAGCACGAGGGCGGCGTGGAACTCATCGCCTAGAGCGGATCCGAGTCGATGGGACTCCCCCTGGGCGATTCATCGACCAGGAGCCAAGCATGCGTATCCATGTGATCGCGGTCGGCCGCGCGCGGCGCGGCGCGGCGCGAGACCTGTACGAGGATTACGCCGGCCGGCTCGCCTGGGAAATCACGCTCAAGGAAATCGAGGAAAAAAGGCCGCTAGCACCCCCTTCTCTCAAGGCCCGCGAGGGCGAGTTGCTGCTGGGCGCGATCCCCAAGGGCGCGACGGTGGCGGCGCTCGACGCCGGAGGCAAGGCGCTTTCAAGCACCGCTCTTGCCAAGCGGCTGGAAAGTTGGCGCGACAACGGGACCGCCGATCTCGCCTTTCTCATCGGCGGCGCCGAGGGGCTCGACAA
>CBDVDY010000194.1:0-5701 GCA_965372875.1 uncultured Alphaproteobacteria bacterium
GACGCAAACGCCTTAGCCATTATTACTTCGCAGGATAACTCTGATGCACAGGAGAAACGTGATGAAACGGCGAAATTTTCTCGGCGGCGTGGCGACCGGGCTGGCCGTTGGCGCGGCCGGCGGCTATGGGTTGGCGCAATCCCGCGGAACGAAATCACGCGGGCCCGCCGGAAAGGCTCCGGCGATCGTGAGCGCTGGCGAGGTGGGCACCACCTGGAAAATCCAGACGTCCTGGCCCGGTGGCATCGGACTGGAGATTTTCAAGGAATGGTGCGGCGGCATCGTCGAGAAAACCAGCGGTGAACTGGCGTTCCAGCCGTTCGGCGCGAAGGATTTGGTCGGTGAAATGCAGCTCTTCGACGCGGTGCGGCGCGGCGTGCTCGATGCGATGAACCCGTTCACGTTGTATTGGGCGGGGCGCATGCCGTCCGCCGCGTTCCTGGCGTCCTATCCGTTGGGATTGCGCAACCCACACGAATGGGACGTGTTCTACTACTCGCTCGGCGGCCTGGAGATCGCGCGCGAGCTTTTCGCCAGGTTCGATATGCATTATGTCGGTCCGATCCAGCACGGGCCGAACATCATTCACTCCAAGGTGCCGATCCGTTCGATCGAGGATTTCAGGGGCCGCAAGATGCGTCTGCCCGGCGGCATGGTGGCGGAACTGTTTCAGGCGGCCGGCGCCAGGACCACCATGCTCCCGGGCAGTGAAATTTTCTCGGCTCTCGAAAGCGGGACGATCGACGTGGCCGATTATGTCGGGCCGGCGATCAACTATGCGCTCGGCTTTCACGAGGTGACGAAGTACATCTCCATGGGCCCGCCCGGATTCATGTCGATCTACCAGCCAGTGGACCTCATGGACCTCACGGTCGGCATGAAGGCATGGAACAAGCTGTCTCCCGGCATGAAGCAGTTCGTCGAGGCCGAAATACACCTTTACTCGGACATGCACCATGCCCGCATCCAGAAAGCGGACCAGGAAGCCTGGCAGAAGTTCACGGATGCCGGCACGGTGATCACCCGGCTGTCCGAGGACGACGTGAACAGGTTTACCAAGCTCGCCCTGCCGCTCTGGTTCAAGTGGGCCAACAAGGACAAGGACGCGAGCCGGATTTTCAAGATCCAACTCGATTACATGATGTCCGGCAGTCTCGGATACGTGACGCCGGAAATGACCAGAGATCACAGGCTCAGGTTTTCGTGAGTACAATATCAGTGAGATTTGGTATCGGCAGCTCGGACGTTAGCCGAGGCTGTCGAAGAACCCTGTCTTCGAGCGTGAAGGAGCGTGAAGCAGTCGAACGGCGCCTCGGTCCGTAGCCTCTCCCCCTTCTTCGCCCGGCTTATTCAAAACCGTGGTTGCAAACCTATGCGGCGGGGCCAAACGATCCAGGATTTTGCCGACTATGCCTTCCCCGTTCTGTGATACCCTTACTCCCTCGCCGATTTCACGCTGCGACAATATGGCCTCTCACTCGTCGGGGCCGCTGTCCCTATAGTCCAGCGTCGAGGCGGCGCCAGTGACACGGGGGAGAAGCATGGCGGCACGAAGTGGCGAGCGTTCCCGCAGATTCTTCGTCGAACTGATCAAGCCGTCCCATTACGACGATGACGGCTACGTCATTCAATGGCGGCGCGGCTTGTTGCCGTCCAACTCGCTGGCCTGCCTCTACGGCCTCGCGGCCGATGCCGCCGAGCGGCGCGTGCTCGGCCCGGACGTCGAGATCGTCGTCCAGGCCTACGACGAAACCAACATCGTCGTTCCGACGCAAAAAATTATCAGGCGAATCCGCGGCGCCGAAGAAATCAGCGGTGCCGGAGGCGGTGGCCTCGTCTGCATGGTCGGCGTACAGACGAACCAGTTTCCCCGCGCCGTCGACCTCGCCCTTCCCTTCGTCGAGGCCGGTATTCCGGTCGCCATCGGCGGCTTCCACGTGAGCGGCTGTCTCGTCATGCTCGACGAGCTGACGCCCGAGCTCAAGCGCGCGGTCGAGAGCGGTATCACGCTGTTCGCGGGCGAGGCCGAGGGCCGGTTCGACGAGCTGCTGATCGATGCCGACGGTGGGCGGATCAAGCAAATCTACGACTACACGTCGGACCTGCCCGACTTGCGGCGGCGCCCATTGCCGTTCCTGCCGGCCGCCATGCTGCGCCGGACCTTCAGCTCATACACCAGCTTCGACGCCGGGCGCGGTTGCCCGTTCCAGTGCAGCTTTTGCTGTATCATCAACGTCCAGGGCCGGAAGTCGCGGTTCCGCGAGGCCGACGAGATCGCGGCGCTGGTCAGAGCCAACGCCGCGCAGGGGATCACAAGGTACTTCATCACCGACGACAACTTCTCGCGCAATCGCAATTGGGAGCCGATCTTCGATTGCCTGATCGAGCTCAGGGAGAAGGAGGGCCTGAATATCGGCTTGATTATCCAGGTCGACATGTTGGTTCACCGAATCCCGGGATTCATCGACAAGGCCGCCGCGGCGGGCTGCCGATGGGTCTTCATGGGGCTGGAAAGTATCAATCCGGCGAACCTTGCCAGCGCCAACAAGCGGCAAAACCGGATCGCCGAGTACCGGCGGATGCTGCTGGCCTGGAAGAAGGCGGGCGTGGTCACCCTTGCCGGCTACATATTGGGGTTTCCGGAGGACACCCCGGAATCGATCCGGCGCGATCTCGACATCGTCAAGCGGGAGTTGCCGGTCGATCTGCTCGAGTTTTTCATCCTGTCGCCGGCGCCCGGCTCCGAGGACCACAAGAAGCTCTACGAGCAGGGTGTGTGGATCGATCCCGATATCAACAAGGGCGATGGCGAGCACGTCGTCGTCGCCCACCCGCGCATGTCGAAGGCCGAGTGGCAGGCGATTTACCACGAGGCGTGGACGATCTACTACAGCCCGGAGCACGTCGAGCGGTTGATCCGGCGCGCGGTCGCCTGCGGCATGAATCCGGCGCGAATCACGGCTCAAGTCAGCATTTACAGCGGCATCCCGCGTTTCGAGGGCCTGCACCCCTTGCAGGGCGGCCTGTTCCGGCGCAAACGCCGGCGGTCGCGTCGCCCGGAATTGCCCCGCGAGAATCCGTTGGTGTTTTATCCGCGCCGGGTATGGCAGGTGTTCACAACCTTGATACCGCTAATTCTCTACGCCGTCCGCCTGCACCTACTGCAACGGCGAATCCAGCGCGACCCCACCGCAAGCGCTTACACCGACGCGGCGCTGAGCCTCGACAGCTTCGTGGTCGAAGCGGACCCTTCGCCGCAATCCCCGGAGCCGCCCACGGAGACGCCCACGGAGTCTGCGCCGGCCGAAGCGCGCGCCGCGTCGGCCTGACACCCCGTCGCGCGTCGAGCGGCGCCCTAGTTGGCTTCGGTAAGCACGCCGAATGTCCCCACGTTGGGGCAAAAGGCGTTGCCGCCCTCGACTTTACCGGCGAGCCACCTGTCGCAGTAATCCTCGCGCGGGCACCTGCCGCAGCGCCGCCGCGCTACTTTCAAATTCGCCCGGGCTCGCGGATCGCCGGTTGTGACAATTCCGGGGTCCAGGCCGGCGCGCGTCATCATGCCCATCATGCGCCTGGTCGAGGCAGTCGCCTCGCTACTTAGAAACCAGATGAAGAGGGCGCCAATCACGGCCACCATGAAAATGGCGTAGTAGAACTCGAATAGTGTAGAGGCCATAATCCAATACTCCCAGGCGCGTGCTTGCCGCGCGCGCACTTCACGTCATTGTAATCATGTAATTATCGCGGTCTGCTCACCGACCGCCTTGATATGGATCAATTCGGCGGCCTCGAGACCGGCGGAGCCCGAGCCTGCCGCAAAACGGCATCATCCGGCATCATCCGGCAACCTCCGGCTGTCCGCGGGCCGGCGGACGATCACGTATTCCGGTCCGTCGATCATTTCCGCGTGAAGTGTGATGGGGGTCACACAATTTTAACATGCGCGACCCCATATGCTTGGAGCGCGGCATCCTTGGGGCACATCATTCAGGCGGCCACGCCGGCGGTCCGCACCTCCGGTCGGCGCCATTCGGGGCAGGGCAATGGATTACGGATCGACATCGGAAATAGCAATCGCGTTTCTTGCCTTCATGTCGGGGCTGTTCGTATTCGTCATCGGGCTCGGCGCGCTGACGCTGCTGATTCTGTTCGTGCGCGACGTGAGCCAGACCAAGCACGCGATCCGCCGCAATTATCCGGTGATCGGCCGGCTGCGTTCGGTCTTCGAGCATTTCGGCAAGTTCTTCCGCCAGTACTTCTTCGCCATGGACCGCGAGGAATTGCCGTTCAACCGCGAGCACCGCGGCTGGGTCTACCGCGCCGCGGGAAACCTGGACGGCACCGTGCCCTTCGGCTCGACGCGCGATCTGCACGCGACCGGAACCGTCCTATTCGTCAACTGTCCCTTTCCCACCCTCGAGGCCGACGGCACGCCGAGCGAACCGGTGACGATCGGACCCTACTGCCGGCACCCCTACGCCACCGACAGCCTGTTCAACGTTTCCGCCATGAGCTACGGCTCGATCTCGAAACCCGCGGTGCTGGCGCTGTCGTACGGCGCCCGCGCGGCCGGCTGCTGGCTCAACACCGGCGAGGGCGGGCTGTCGCCCGGGCACCTCGAGGGCGGCGCCGATCTGGTGTTCCAGATCGGCACCGCGAAATACGGGGTGCGCAATGCCGCCGGCGCGCTGGACGAAGACAAGCTCGCCGCGGTCGCGGCGCACGAACGGGTGCGGATGTTCGAGATCAAGCTCAGCCAGGGCGCCAAGCCCGGCAAGGGAGGCATTCTACCCGCCTCCAAGGTGACGCCCGAGATAGCGGCCATCCGCGGCATTCCGGCGGGCCAGGATTCGATCAGCCCGAACCGCCACCCGGAGGTCAATAGCCCGGCGGAGCTGCTCGACTACATCCACCGCGTCCGCGGCGTCACCGGCAAGCCCACGGGCTTCAAGATGGTGCTCGGCTCCTGGGACTGGCTCGATGAACTGTGCGAGATAACAATCCGCCGCGGCATCGAATGCGCGCCCGACTTCATCTCGGTGGACAGTGCCGACGGCGGCACCGGCGCGGCGCCGATGAGCCTGCTCGACTGCGTCGGCATGCCGATTCAGGAGAGCCTGCCGCTGGTCGTCGACAAGCTCGTCGAGCATGGACTGCGCGACCGCGTCAGGGTGATCGCCTCGGGCAAGATGGTCACGCCGGCCGATATCGCCTGGGCGCTGTGCGTTGGCGCCGATTTCGTGGCTTCGGCCCGCGGCTTCATGTTCGCGCTCGGCTGCATCCAGGCGCTGCAATGCAACAGGAACACCTGCCCGACCGGAATCACGACGCACAACCCGCGGCTCCAGCGCGGCCTCGATCCGCTGGACAAAGCGGTCCGGGTCGGACACTACGTGCGCAACACCGTGCGCGAGGTCGGCATGATCGCCCATTCCTGCGGCGTTCCGAATCCCCGCCGGCTGGCGCGCAACCACTGCCGGATCGTGATGCCGAGTGGCAGCTCCATGCCGCTGGACGAGATATACCCTCGGGCCGTACCGCGAACGCCGCTGGCCAAGGCCGGATGAACGGCCGCGGGACCGGCACCGCCACGCACCGCGGTCTCCGTCAATCGCGTGAATCCGCTCTAGCGGACCGGGCCGTGCTGATTTATGTGGATGTGGGCGAACTGCCCATAGCTGTCCTTGAAGTCCAGCTTGAT
>CBDVDY010000195.1:0-5696 GCA_965372875.1 uncultured Alphaproteobacteria bacterium
CGGTGATGCGGGCCAGCGCCGGCGCCGTCTTGATGCCGTAGCCGCCCTGCCCGGCGAGCCACAGGAACCCTTTGGCGTCGGGGGCGAAACCGGCGACCGGACTCTTGTCGGCGACGAAGTTCCTGAGCCCCGCCCACTTGTTGACGATGCGCCTTACCTTAAGCGTCGTCGCCTGCTCGATGCGGTGCGCGGCCTCGGCCAGATCGATCTCCTCGGGCTGCGCGTCCTGCGGCGGCACCGGCGTCTCGTCGGCGGGCGAGGCCAGGATGCGGCCGGCGTCGGGCTTGAAGTACCAGTCCTCGGCGACGCTGATGGTGGCGGGCCAGGCATCGACGCGCATGCCGATGGGCGGGTCGAAGATCATTGCCGTGCGCCGCTTGGGCACCAGCCCCACCTCGCGCGCGCCGGCCATGCCGGCGATTACGTCGGCCCAGGCGCCGGCGGCGTTGACCAGGATCGGCGCCGCGAAGTCCCCGGCCGGCGTTTTCACCCGCCAGGTCCCGTCCTGCCGCTCGATCGACAGCGCTTCGGCCTCGGTCAGCACCTCGCCGCCGCGCGCCTTGATGCCGCGCAGGAAGCCCTGGTGCAGCGCATGCACGTCGATATCCATGGCGCCGGGCTCGTGCAGCGCGAAGGCGAGGTAATCGGCATCGAGCACCGGCACGAGGTCGAGCGCGTCGCCGGCGGATATCTCGACCACGGCACCAGGGACCGCCTCTTCGGCGGCGGCCAGCGCCGCGTCGATTTCGCCGCGCTGGTCCGCGCGCCCGACGAACATCGAGCCGCGCGGCGTCAGGATCGGGGTTTCGGCGAATCCGCCGGGCGGGCCGGCCATGAACGGACGTCCGCCGCGGGCCAGGGCGCGGACGACCCGGTTGCCGTAAGCCTCGGTGTAGAGGGCGGCCGAGCGGCCGGTGCTGTGGTAGCCGGGCGCGCTCTCGCGTTCGAGCACGACGCAACTGCCATGCGCGGCCAGCTCAAAGCCCGCCGACGCGCCGGCCATGCCGGCGCCGATGACCAGAAAATCGTGGCTCATGAAGGCGAACCTGTTCGCCGCCTACTCGCCGGGGGCCGGCGCCGAGGACGCGGTGGCCGGCCGGGAGGGTGCCGCGGCGCGGCCGCGCTCTCCGGTCCCCACCGTCATCGACAGGAGCGGCGGGATGATGGCGAGCGTAAGCAACGCGCTCAGGGACAGGCCGCCGATCACCACCGCGCCGAGGCCGCGATAGAGCTCGGAACCCGCTCCGGGGAGCACCACCAGCGGCAACATGCCGGCGACGCTGGTCAGCGTCGACATGAAGATCGGCCGGATCCGCGTATGGGTCGCGCGGACGATGGCCTCGCCCGGTTCCATGCCCTCCTTGCGTATGTTGAGGAGCGTCTGGTGCACCACCAGGATGGCGTTGTTGACGACGATGCCGATCAGGATCACGAAGCCCAGAAGCGTCAGCATGTCGAGCGGCTGGAAGGTCGTGATGTTGAGGACCGCCAGGCCGACGACGGCGCCGGCGGTGGCCAGCGGCACCGACAGAACGATGATAAAGGGATAGAGGAAGCTCTCGAACAGTACCGCCATCACCAGATAGACGATGACGACGGCCAGCCCCAGATCCCATTTCATCGCTTCCCAGGTCTGCGCGAGCTTCTTGGCGGTGCCGGAAACGCCGAGCTTCACCCCGCGCGGCAATCCTTCCGCGCGCAGCTTTCCGATCACCTCCGCCTGCAACGTCTCGACAACCGTTTCCAGCGGCACGTCCGGCGCCGGGCGGACCTCGATGGTCACGGTGCGCGCCCGCTCCAGGTGGCGAATTTCGGTCGGCCCCGAGGTGACCCGGATATCCGCCAGCGAGCTGGCGGGCAGGATGCGCCCCGACCGGGTTACCACCGGCAGGCTGTTGATCCCCTGCGTGCGTTCGATTTTCCTGACCGGCCCCATCAGCATCAAATCGATGCGCTCGCCCTCGACCGTGACCTCGGCGACGCGCAGCCCGTCGTTGAAGGCGTCCACGGTATCGGCCAGCTCGCGCGCCGTCACCCCGGCGTCGGCGAGCCGCTGCCGATCGGGCACGATGCGGACCTCGGGGGCGCCGAGTTCCAGCCCCGGGACGGGGCGGAGCTGATAGCCCTTCTCGCGCGGCATGATCTGGCCGATCAGGTCGACCGCGCGAATCGCGACCCCGAGGTTGTCCTCGATGCGCGGGCCGGAAATGTCGAGTCTGATCAAATTGCCGCCGCCGATGCCGCGGCCGAACAGCGATCGCTGGGTGATGAAGCCGAACGAGCCGGGCTCGCGGAAAACCTCTTTTTGCAAAATCGGAACCAGTTCGCCGGCGCGGGTGGGATCGACCGAGGCGGCGCCGAGGAAGGTCCGGGCGCGCAACGCGACGAAAAAGAAGCGCGCCATCTTGGGCGGCTCGCCGGGCTTCGATTCGGGGCCCGTCACCGACGCCCAGTGCGGCCGGATCGCGCTCTCGATATCCTTGGCGATGCCGGTGGTGGTCGCGAGATTGTAGCCCGGCGGCGGCAGCACGACGCCGAACACCAGGTTGCGGTTGCCCTCGGGCAGATACGCGAGCTTGGGCAAGAGCGCGTAGGTCGCCACCGCCGTGGTGCCGCACACCGCCACGACCACGATCATCGCCACCGACTTGCGCCGAACCACCAGGCGTACGAACCACAGGATGAAAGCGACGAAGCGCCCGGCCAGCCAGTCGATGACCGGCAACCGGTAGCGCGACGCCGCCGTGGCGATGTCGCGCCCGAACATCTTGTTGGAGAGCGCCGGGATCAACGTCACCGCGACCACCAGCGACAGCATCACCGAGACCGAGATGGCCACCGCGATGTCGCGGAAGAGCTGGCCGACCTCGAGCTTCATCACCAGAATCGGGATGAACACCATGACCGTGGTCAACGCCGAGACCAGCACCGCGCCCCAGACCTGGCTGGCGCCTTCGTACGCGGCCTGCCAGCGCGGCTGTCCCTCCTGGCGCTTCCGGTAGATGTTCTCGAGCACCACGATCGCGGCGTCCACCACCATGCCGACGGCGAACGCCAGCCCGGCCAGCGAAATCACGTTGATCGAACGGCCGAGCGCCGCCATGGCGACGAAGGAGCCGACGACCGAGACCGGGATGGCGATCGATATCACCAGCGTCGCCCGGGCCGAGCGCAGGAACAGGAACAGGATCAGCGCCGCCATGATGCCGCCGATGACGATATTCTGGCGCACCAGATTGATGGCCGAGGTGATGTAGACGGTCTCGTCGTAGACCTGGGTCAGATAGAGCCCGGCGTCCGGCAGCACCTGCTCGGCGAGTTCCACCACCGCCGCGCGGATGCCGCGCATGGTTTCGATGACGTTGGCTCCCGACTCGCCCACCGTGTTGACGGCCATGGCGGGCTCGGCAAGCATGCGGATGCGCGCCGTCGGGTCCCGGTATCCGAATTCCACGTCGGCGATATCGCCGACCGTGACCCTGGCGACCCGCCCCGTGGCCGGGTCTTCCTCGCTCCTGAGCACTACCGCGCGGACCTGCTCGGGCGAGTTGAGCTCGCCCTCGACGCGGGTCAAGTAGCGCCGCTTGCCTTCCTCGACGTCGCCGGCCGAGATCGAGGTGTTGGCCCGGCGCAGCGAATTCACCACGTCGGAAACCGTCAGCCGGTAGCGCGCCATCCTTTCGGGATCGACGACGATGCGCAACTCGCGCTCGCTGCCGCCGTAGACGTTGACGCGGCTGACGCCGGCCACCCGCTCCAGCCGGTCCTGCACCACGTCCTTGAGAAAATCGCCATGGACGTGCATCTCGCGGTTGTTGCCCTCGAGCCGCCGGGCGATGAACCAGGCGACCGGGTTGTCCTCGGTCCCGGAGGTGCGGATGAAGGGCTCGTCCGCCTCGTCGGGATAGCCGCTGACGCGGTCGAGCCGGTTGCTGAGCAGCAGCATCGCCCGGCTCATATCCTGATTGACGTCGAACTCGAGGGTGATGCGGCCGCGCCCGTCCTCGGACGCGCTGGTCATTTCGTCGAGGCCCTCGAGCCCCTTGATGACCTCTTCCTGGCGGTTGACGATCTCGCGCTCGATTTCGGCGGGCGCGGCGCCGCGCCAGTTGGTGGTGACGGTCAGGACCGGCCGGCGCACGTCGGGGGCAAGCTGGATCGGGATCGTTTGCAGCGCCACCACGCCGAACAGCACCACCATCAGCACCGCGGCGACCACGGCGATGGGGCGGTCGAGGGCGACCTTGATGAGGTTCAAGTCAGGAGCCTCCGGGCTTGCCGAAGCGTACCTTCTGGCCCGGGCGCAGGCGCTCGTTGCCGCGCACCACGACCACGTCGCCGGGCTTCAGCCCCTCCAGCACCTCGAACCTCGTGCCCACCGCCACGCCGAGCTTGACCGGGCGAATCCGCGCGACCCCGTCGACCACCAGGAAGACGATCGCCTTGCCCCTTGGATGGGTGACGGCGTCCTTGTGCACCGAGACCACCACGCGCGCCTCGCCGATCGGCACGTGCAGGGTGACGCTCTGGTTGATGGCGATGCCCCGCGTGCCGTTCGAATAGCGCGGCGTCAGGCGCACCGCGCGGGTCCGCGTCATCGGATTTTCTTCCGGCACGATGGCCCGGACGACGGCGTGGAAGCCGGTGCGATCGGCGAACGCGACGCGGACCTCGCGCCCGGGCCGCAGGCCGGCGAGCCGCTCGGCCGGCACGTCGGCCTCGATGTCGAGGTCCTCGTCGTTGACCATCGCCACGACCGGCTGGCCGATGCTCAGATAGGAACCGATTTCGGTGTGGCGGACCGTGATCACGCCCGGATAGGGCGCGCGGATCACGGCGTATTTCAGATCGATTTCGGCGAGCCGCAAATTGGCCTGGGCCCTGGCCACGTCCTGCACGGCGTTATCGTAGCGGGAGCGCTGGAAGGCGACCGATTTGGAGCGCCGCAGATTCTCGAGCCGCTTCAGATCCTGCTTCGCCTTGGTGAGATCGGCCTGGGCCAGCGCCTGGCGCGCGCGCAGCGTTTCGGTGTCCAGCTTGGCCAAAACCTGGCCCACCTTGACGCGGTCGCCGACCTGCACCTTCATCTCGGCCACCGGCCCGCTCGAACGCGCCGCGACGTTGCCCGACTGGCGCGCCACGAAGCGCCCCAGCACCGGCGCGGTCTGCGACAGCGGCTCGCGCCTGACCTGGTCGACCCGGACCAGGGCCGCGCTTCCCTGCGCCGCCGCCGGATGCGGGAGCACGGAAAGCGCGGCCAGCGCCAAAAAGGCCGGCAAAACCAACGCACCGATCGCTCGGGCCAGGAATCTCATTCGCTTCCCCATGGAGCGCGCCACATGCAAAACGGGCAATCCTATTATATAAGGGGCAAAACGGCAGCGAAAAAGCGGGAATTATGGCGGATGCCCGCCGAGCGCGCCGCCCGCTCGCGCCGCCAATCGCGCCACGATACCTCACCCGAGCACGCGTTGCACCGGCGCTTCGTTCAATTCCGCGTGACTAATACCAAGGATCAGTGATAAAGGCCCATAGAGATCACGTCCGCTTTTCGCCGGGCAGGAAGGAAGCCGCGGGCGATGCGGCGCATCGGTTAGGCTTTCTGACGCCCTCCGGCGGAAAGCGGACGCGACCGGGACGGCGGCTTCCCGTGGCTTTCGGACGTCGTTCCACCCGTCTTGCGATGCGCTGCATCG